>CAZFSX010000155.1:0-5668 GCA_964522115.1 uncultured Pseudobdellovibrionaceae bacterium
GACACTGACTAAATAACCGGCATTGGGAATTGAAGCCGCACACTGAGCGCAGTTCGCATTCCACATCCCGGGATTCACGATCGCTGGGCCTGTGGCTTGAACACCGCCTCCGCCGTCATCTTTTTTCGAACATGCTGTGACTAAAATTCCAGAAATCATTATAATTGTAAGTAATGTTTTTTTCATAAATCACCTCTTACTGAGTTAAAGCTTTTGTTATATCTAATCCAGAGAAGCTACCCAATTTTTGATAACCATTTTCTGTTTGAGGATAAAGCGCTGAAGTCGTATCGATTTCATCACCTGCCACTTGCCAAGTTCGGCAGTTATAAGGTCCCACCATTGTTGCCCAGCAAGGCAAGACTTGACTTGCATACACAGCTCCGAAGTTTTTAAACCATACAGAACCACTCGCGGATACAATGCCTGCGCCATCATGCAAATCCAAAGTATCATCCAGCACGATAACTAAAGCGCTCTGCTTATCCTGAAGGAATGCATGGAATACTTTTTTCCCTTGATATTGAAACCATACGTTAAAGACACCCATATCTTTACCTTGATCATGTGTGGAGTATCCTATTTTTCCAGACCCTGTTGAGAATCTCCATGCCAATCTCTGACCATTATCAACATAACTTAAAGTGACATCACCTTCGTAGTGACCATTTCCATTATCCGCCATATTTACATTCACTTTGAAGTCTGTTGGATTATTGAAAATTTGTTTGGTCCAAAATTCTTTGATTTTTGTCATGCTCACAGGCTTGAAGGCAACTGTGGAACCACCACTTAATAAGCTGCTATTCGACCCCAAACTTGGAGCCCCAGGAACATTTGCTGTGCCCGTCGTTGTTGTCGTCGTTGTTGCCGACGTTTCGATTTGACTTTTGGGTTTGGCACATCCAGCGACCAAAGCTAACATTGCGATAAGGGTAAGTACTTTTTGTGTTTTCATAACCTTCCTGCCTTTCTGGGCTTCTTTCTTACCTTGATCTATTGCCAAGCCCGTGCCACCGAACCAACCCCCACATCAATTCTTTAAATTACTGTAATTACTTGGATTTTTAATATTCTTGACAATTCAGTCGACAATTTGAATCTTTTTCACAAAGAAACAGGAACATTTTCTGTCACTATCTAATTAATCTAAGTAGTTTCAATAGGTTAAAAGAATTACCCCCAACATCCCCCCAGATCAAAACTTCGACAATTTGGAACTAAGCTACTGAAATTGAAGGTTAATTTTTTATATGGCCCTTCAGTTTTCCAACGAACACGCCGTTAAGACAGGTGTAAGAATTCTTGACAGGAGCACATTATGAATATGAAAGCCTACAACGTCTTTATTTTATTTGCCGTCGCCTTCTTCGCTTTACGAGTGATTGCATTCTAAGAAGAGCTTAAAACTCAGTTTAGCAGCAAGCTTATTCAGCAGTATCGCCAACAGAGGCCACCATGTATCATTTTGATGAATCTAAATTTATCCCTATCAATATTGATATACTTCGCCGTTCAGGAGTAGCTCCTTGTGAATGCTTTCTTCTGTTAAAATCCAATGATCACTTGATCCCTTTTTTAAAGGAAGACCAGCCCATCCCCATTTCCAAGCTACGAAAAATTCATTCGAAAGAACAGAAGTGCATGTATATCCAGATTGAAAACAAGGAAAAGTATACAAGCTATCTAAGTCAATTATTCTCGACCGAAGACGGTCAAAACTTTTTGCAATCCTTAGAACAACAAAATCCAGGGGAATCGATCTATGGTATTCCCAAGGATTTTGACGTGTATTTGTTTTTGAAAAAAACTCAGCGATCCCCTTCTGCCACAGCTGAAAATCCAACAACTGATGAAGGAACAATTTTACCTCAAAAAATAGAACTGGCTCAATTTCTTCAAGATCAAAGCCAAAAAATCACAAATGCTTTTCAGGGCAAAGATAAACAAGTCTTCGAAAAACTTTATGTGCATCAAGAAATTCAAAGCCTACTGACAGCATTAAAAAGAATCAGTGGATCACCGAAACCAAACTCGGAAATCGAAATTCAAGTCATCAATAATGCCACTGATTATATTCAAACCAGAATGCTGATACTTTCAAAAAAATTGAAAGAACTAGATCCTGAATTTCATCAAAAAATTGCATCCTCTTTACAAAAATCACAGGACAATTTTGGATCCATTCAACAACTTCGAAATTCTCATCAGCATATTGAACAATATAGCCAATTCAAATCCCATGTTTTTGCTTTAGAAACCCACCTTCGAGTCATTGGAAAAAGAAGCGCCGAAAGTTGCGAACCTTTGCCTCAATTGATCAATGAAACCATCGGCAAAGTTGTTCAAGCAGGGAATCAGATACTAGTTTCGACGGGACAACCTCAAAATGAGTTTCATAAGGATACATCCAAGGATGATCTGATTTTAAAACTTTCCAAACTTGTGCGCAAACAAGCCGAAATGATTGGAAAGTTGACCCTTCAACAAACGCAGATGAAACTTTCCTACGAGAATTTGAAAAAAACTGTTGAGACATCAACTCCAGAGCAAATCAGCCAGAATCTTCAGACTGATCTTCAGGGCTTGGAACTGAATCTGGAATCTTTACAAACTCACACCAATGATATTGGTCAACTGAGTGCAGAAATGGACCAAAATATCCACAGCCGTTACTTAGATACTTCTAAAGTTGGGGGAATCACTGAAAACGATTTGGAATCCTTGGGGCTTAAATTTGCTCCACTTCCCCGACTTCAACCCATTGAGGAAATTCTCAACGTCCAAGCGCAAGTTATTCCTTCTGTTGCGGAAAACGAAGTTGTCCCACAAGAGGCGCCTGCAAAGACTTCTTTAGTTGAAGAGTTTATTCAATCCCAAGCAGCCCAGGAAGAAGAAAACATCCCAAATCAAGAAGAAGAACAGATTCAGGAGACATCTTCTGCAAGCTCTGAAATTTTTGAAAAGATTGTACAAAATTTAGATCAAAAAAATGTGGAATTGATCAAGTCCGTCAAGCAACTGGATGCGGATCGATCCAAGATGATCAATATTTTAGCCAATGAAAAGCGCCATCGCCAAAAAATGACTCAATCCCTGACTGAAGAAAAACAAAAACTCAAAGACATCAGCAGCAAGTTACTTGAACGAGATCTCAAATTGAAAGAAATCCAAACCCAATTGAACAATTTAAAGACCCAGTTCAAGGTCGAAACTCAAAAGCGCGAACAACTGGAAGCTGATCTTGTCAAAAAATCAGAAGACGAAAATCAATACAAAATGGAAATCGCCAAACTGCGCATGAAGGGGCTTAAATCCGCCTAGGATCTAAATCTTCCCTTAATGAATGGTATCTTTCTTCCTTGGTTTTGACTTTTTGAGCTTGGGTGGAGATTCCAAGTCATGGGGATGGATCAAGTGAAGCTTCAAGTAATCATCCCATGAACTGATTCCATATTTTTTTTGAAAAGTGGGATCTTGAAAGATTGTTTTTCGTACCTGTTTCATTGCAAAAAGAAAAGCTTGATTGAAAGACTTTGAGTTTTGCAATGGAACATGCTGAAAAGAACCCAACATCCAATGATGAACTTCATGAAGAAGGTAAGTATCCAAGTAGGGCAAACTATTCTTCGGATATTCCTGCTCTTCCATTTCATTTTCATGAGCTTCAAACTTCAACATCATGATAGCATCACTGGTGGCATTCATCACCATGTAAGAAAGCAATAACTTTTCTTTATAGGGTTGTACATTTAAATGATCCTCCGACATGGACAGATAAGTATGAATATCAAAATACCCATCATCATTGGACTCTGGCGATACAAAAACAAGACTTTCTAAAAACTGAAAATCTTCCGGTTGCTTAAGACCTGCTCCCAATCGCATCAAAGAGCTCACGGCCAACGCTGTGAATCCATCGATATCTCGGCTCTGAAACTGAAATTTCTGCCTCATAAGTTTATTCAGAGTGAGCAACAACTCCTTTTGTTCCTCGCTGAAGATATGGTAAGTATATTCTTGAAATTCATCCGAGTCAGACTCATTTCTCAGCTCAGGGTAGCTATGTTGATTAAAGTACTTCACCCAAAATTCCTGATGGGTTCCATTCAGGACAAGAGGGGGTTCTTGATTTTCCAGATAACTGGCCCAACGAAAAAATAAATATTTTGCACGTTCATGCATCAATTGAAGACTGGCTTCTTCATCCAAATATTCGGATTCAGATTTGGATTTGTTTGGAGCGAATTCTTGATAAGCCAGTTGACGTCGTAAGCGAAGAGAAAGACTTTTCCATGCCCGATCTTTGGGACGCTCCTGCGGAGGAAGAATTTGATAAGTTGCAGGACTTTTTGCTGGAGCGAATTCTTGATAAGCCAGTTGACGTCGCAAGCGAAGAGAAAGACTTTTCCATGCCCGATCTTTGGGACGTTCCTGGGGAGGAAGAATATGATAAGCTGCAGGACTTTCAGAGGCATTTGTTGCAATTTCTTCTTGGCTTGGAATGCGTGGAAAAAGATTCTGGCATGCAAACTTTTGCAGATCAGCAGAAGCTACCTTTTTCGACTTGGAACCTGCCAAACTCAGATTGGAATAACCACATACGATGAAAAAGATTTGCACAATAAAGAGTCGATGTATGGACATTTTCCCCCCCGAAAAAACTGTGGGCATCCTATTGATAGTCGAAAGGATCGGTCAAGGGATAAAAGTAAAATTATCCAGAATTGATCTTATTCTTTTTTATTCGGCGTTTTTACCTGTGACAAATCTTGGAATTTGCAAGTATTTTGCTGCTAGCGTATCTCAAGAAAGGACTCTGCATGAAAAAGCATCTTTTTATAGCAACAACATGGATCTTCATCTCTATGTCTTCAGCAAATCTTCAAGCTCAAGAGGAAGCAACGAATCCACAACCGGTGAAACTCATGGCCATTCAGCCGGCAGGTGAAGTGGAATTGCATCTTGGATGTTCGAAAATGACTGGGTATTTATCAGAAAACTCATGGGTCTCCACGACGGAATTGGGTTACAATATTTACACAACACGGGATTCATATTTTTCATTAAGTTTTGGTAAAACAACTCTGACCCATCAAGGATCAAGCTTTCCTTTTGCCAACAATGACAAAATCTCCATTTCCAGCTTTTCCATGGGACCACATCTGTATTTCTATGACAAAAATGACCTCCGTCTTGGAGTGGGTGTAGGACTCACTCAATTGATCGTTTCGGATTCTGGCTACAATAATATGCAAAGCTATGGAACTTTTTATTGGGCTCTGCAAGCAAAGTATGATCTGACCAAGCAATGGAATTTAGGCTATGCAACCAGATGGCAAATGGTTCCAGGTCGATCCAATAATGTTTCTTATTTCTTCGAACAATGGAGTCATTTTTTAACCCTTGGATATTCATTTAGCTTTGCAAAATATTAAATTTCACGCATCACTTCTTGAAGATCTGTCCAGGTCGCCCGTTTAAAATCGGGCTTTTCCAATAGCAGACGAGGATCATGGGTGGTTTTCAAACGCAAAGCGAGGGCTGGATTCATGCGGATCAGTCGTTGCGACAAAGGTTCAGAAAAACTGACCGACCATAAGGATGGAGTTTGCTCCATCCTTTGCTTCCATACACTGACAATATCTTGATCTACAGGTAAAAAAAG
>CAZFSX010000155.1:5678-6751 GCA_964522115.1 uncultured Pseudobdellovibrionaceae bacterium
AGCAATTCCGTATTTGTTGCATTCAACCCCATGGCTGCCCGCATTTTTTCAAATAATTGCTGAGCCTGATCTGACAAATCATTCTGACCTGTCGCACTTTGAAAAACGAAAAGAACCCGACATGGAGGAGTTGGATTCAAGGGCAAATGATGAGATTCCGCTGCCTGCAATTTTGACTCTTGCTTAGGTAAAAGAACTTCTTTCACACCTAAAACATTTTCAAAATATTCAAGAAGTTCTTCGTTTTGCATGTTATCCCCTGATTTCTTCTGCATGGAAGTACCACAACCCTTCCTGGATTTTCAATGGATTTAAACTTCATCTTCATTCAACTGCAGTAAAATTCGTTCAGCAAGGACTCGGTTAAATCCCTTCATCTGAGCGATTTCTTCAGGTGCTGCTGCACGCAGCTCATCCAAGCTGGAAAACTGTTTCAGCAAAGCCTGCTTGCGTTTCAAACCAAGGCCGACAACGGCATCCAGTTCGGATTCAAGACTTGTCGCCTCTCGAAGCTTGCGATGATAATTGATGGCAAAGCGATGAGCCTCATCACGAATGCCCACCAAAATGTGCAGTGCCTCTGAGTTTTTGCGAAAAACCACGGGATTGGCTCGCCCCGGAAGAAAAACCCGCTCTTCCGTGCCCTCGACTTCAGAAGCTTGGAATTCTGATGTGGTCCTGGCCTTTGCAAGTCCCACCACAGGCAGATGTTGGTGCTGCAATTCTTCTAAAACTTTCACCGCCATCGACAACTGTCCCTTTCCTCCATCGACCACAATCAAATCCGGAGCTTCATATTCCGTATGTTGCAAACGCCGTGAAAGAACTTCGAACATCGAAGCAAAATCATTATTCCCATCAACGGTTTTGATCTTGTAGCGACGATAGGACTCCTTATGTGGAATGCCATCTTCAAAAACAACTTGGCTGGCAACTGTTTCTGCTCCCTGAAAATGAGAAATATCAAAACACTCAATCCGACTTGGCAAATGAGGCAAATGAAGCTTTTCTTGAATCTCTTCCAACCCCCTCTTTTTTTCTTCTGATTTTTCAAAATACTTTTCAAACTGAGT
>CAZFSX010000156.1:0-6663 GCA_964522115.1 uncultured Pseudobdellovibrionaceae bacterium
GCTCTTCTACATCAACTTTTTCGCTTTCGGCAATCTGATCGATGGGAGTACTTAAATATCCATCATCATCAATGTAATTGATCAAGATTTCAGCTTGAAGTTCTTCTTCCTCATTAAATCCAAACATCTTGGCTTGCCAATGAAGATAGTCATGCAAACTTTCATGGGTCGGCATGATATTTTCATAATTCATGATTTCTTCGCTACCCAAGGACCCCGCCGAAGGAGGTTTTGTCGTTTGATCTAAATAACTTTCCCACTCAAACTCATCTTGCTTTTGCGGATCTTGATCTTGAGAAACAGCACCTTCAACTTCAGTTGCCGCTTCTTTTGTACGCTGAAGATCTTCTTCTTTGAGATCCATGGTTTCTTCCAGCAAGGGATTTTCTTCCAACTCACTGCGAATCGCACCTTCTAACTCCAATCGATTCAATTGCAACAGCTTGATTGCCTGCTGCAATTGGGGCGTCATCCTTAATGTTTGGCTGAGCGTCATCGACTGCTTAAGTTGGGCCATGAAAAAATCTCCTACAACTTAAAATTCTCGCCTAAATAAAACTTTTTGGCTAGTTCAGAATTGGCGATTTCATCTGCTGTACCTTGGACCTGAATACGACCATCCTTGAGAATGTAAGCATGGTCACATATTCCTAATGTTTCACGCACATTATGATCCGTGATCAAGACACCCATGCCTTCGGCTCTTAGATCCCTGATAATATTTTGGATGTCTGCAACGGCAATAGGATCAATCCCAGCAAAGGGTTCATCCAACAACAAGAACTTTGGCTCCCCAGCAAGAGCACGAGCAATTTCTACACGACGACGCTCGCCTCCAGAAAGTGAAATCCCCAAGGAGTCTCGAATGTGCTGCAATCGAAAACTTTGTAATAAAACTTCCAAACGCTCCGAACGGCGAGAAGAGGAATAGCCATGGGCTTCAAGAGCGACAAGTATATTTTCACTGACCGTCAACTTCCGAAAGACGCTTGGTTCCTGAGCCAAATAACTTAATCCAATACGTGCCCTTTGATACATCGGCTTCTGAGAAATCAGCATTTGATCCAATTCGATTTCACCATGATCTGGAGTCACCAGACCTACGACCATATAAAATGAAGTGGTCTTCCCTGCGCCATTTGGCCCTAGAAGACCAACAACTTGACCTGATTGAATATCAAAATTCACTCCATCAACAACCTTGCGTTTGCGATAGGTCTTTGAAATATTTTTGACGGATAACACACTCATTCACATCACCTACTTATGAGGCTTATCTTCCAATTTTGCTTTGATTTTATCAACCTTAACCTGCTTGCCACCATTCAAAAAAACAATTTCGTCCCCAACTAACTCATCTTGATCCTGCGTCAATTTTGGATTTCCCCGAAAAATATATTTATTCTCTACAGGATCAAAATAAACATTTTCACTTGTGGCTACTTTTTCAACATCTTGAATATGAACTCCACCCAACATTTGAATATTGGATAAAGTTCCACCCTGATTGGAAAACTGAAAGTCAGCTTTGGGACTTTTCATATGCATACCAAGATATTGGATATAAACATTTTCATGAAAACTCATCTTTGAATCCCGACCGTTCATTTGTGCTTTCAGGCTTTCGATTTCTAACTTTTTCCCCTGTTGCAAAACTTTCTCGGCAAAAACTCCTTGATCCATCCAAATCACCTTGCTTGCAATTTCCCCCTTCATTCGACCGCTTTTGACCTTCATGGATGATCCATTTTTATCTGCAGGAGTTTCCATTCGAACAGAGGCTGGACTCAAAAGGGTATGCTGAGAAGCTGTATAGATAATTTTTTCACTGGAAAACCTGTAGAGGTTCGAGGATGTCGTCAACACATGCCCCTGAATCACTAAATCTTTCGTCTTTGTATCAATTGTTCCGAAATCACCTTTTACACGAAAGGAAACATCAGAGTTAGAATAGAAGTGAACCTCAACAGAATGCAGTTCCCATGCTCCTCGACCTTCATAACCTTCAGCAACCTTTGCCCAAAGTTCCCATTTCTTAACTTGATTGCCACCACTTTCTGTCAAATGAATATCTGTCATCTGTTGATCAGCAGTAGATTCTTTCTCTGCAACTCGACCCGCTTGAGTCACAAAAGGATCTACTTTTTTTTCCAAGGGAACTGGAAAACCAATTAAAACCTCGATAAACAAAAGAAGAAAAAGAGAAAATAAAATGAAATTTTTTAATTTTTGAAGTGACTTATTTTTTATCATTGACCTTCATCACGGCAAAGTTCACTTCACCGGCTCCAGCGTCTGAAACCGTATACATGACTTTTCGGATGGTCAAGAAATCCACATCTTTATCCGCTTGAATTGTAACTTTATTCCATGCGTTGGTTTCGGCTTTGACTTTGGACTTGGTCTGATCAACAGCATCTTGAAGTTTCTTCTTCAAACTTTTGGCGTCATCATCTTTTGCTTTTTGTAAAGCCGCCACCAAAGAATCTTTTAATTTGGGAATTAAAAGATCTTCCTGCTGTCGAAGCTCCTCGGTTTTAATAAATTTGTTCTGATCAAGTAATATATCCTCACCTGAAATTGTCACAACGACAGCAGGCTTTAATTCTTTCACTCGTTCGGCTTTAGGCAAAGTAACTTCTTTAGGGATATATAAAACATCCCCAGTTGAATTGTAGTTTTGTAAAAGAAAAATAACAAGAACAGTGAACATATCCACCATGGCTGTGAGTGAAAGAACAGCCGCAACTTCACGTCCAGATCCCTTTTTGCTTAACAATCTATGATGTCGAAATTTTTGACCTGGCGTATGTATGGGCATTAGATTCCCCCTGCGGCAACATCGATTTGAGAAAATCCAGAAACTAACATGTTGTCCATTCCTTTAATGAAGCGATCGTAAGGAATATCATCGGCAACTTCGATGATCCCATTTATTTTCTGAGGGTATTGTTTTTTGGCTTTTTCTAAATGCGAAAGCAATGTCACCTCATCAAAAGCTCCATCAACGTTGGGGATGACAACCATATTCGTCCCCACCGTCAATGTGTAACCTGATTTACGAATTCCAAGTTTTAAAACCACATCCTCCATAGGAGGGGTCACTGGTGTGGTTTGATTAGGATCTTTTTTTCCCATATAACTGGTATCAATTTGCAGCATGGATACTTGGGTCCATACGGCTGTGATCAAAAGAAAGGTAATCAAAACACTCATCAAATCAATGAAGGGTGTTAGATTCAACTCAAAACTCGCTTTTCGACCACCGCCACCGGTATCTATATGAGCCATAGTATCCTCTTCTTCAATTACTCTTTAAATTTTTCACGATTGGAAGCAACGAGGTTCAACAAACTCATGCTGACTTCCATCAATTCATTTTCCAATCGAGAAATTCTCATTTGAAAATATCCAAAGAAAACAATCGAAAGAATCGCAACCAAAAGACCAAATGCCGTACAATTCAAGGCATGAGAAATCCCTTTGGATAATAATTCTGACTTAGTTGCAGGATCGGCTGCAGAAACGGCCGTGAAGGATCCAATCATACCGATGATGGTTCCAAGAAGACCCGCCAAAACTGCCACGTTTCCAAAAACAGCAAGAAAACTTGTCCAACCTTCGATACGAACATTTTCTCGTAGCACGGAAGCATCCATCGCCACTTGAACTTCTTCATCTGGACGCTTGTTCATCACTTGCACCAAACCAGCCTTCACCGTATTGGTTAAAGGTGCAGGACGTGAATCGCAAAACGCGATGGCCTGGCGAAGATCACCTCGAAGCAACAAACTAAATAATTGATCTGTAAATTCTTTTTTACTGATACTGAAACTTCGTAAAGAAACGAATCTTTCAACAATCAGTAAGACTGTCATTATCCCAAAGGCCAGGATAATGAGCATGACGGGCCCTCCGTCCACAAATGCCTTGTGAAGAAAGTTTAAATTTTCTGGGTTCGGATTCACGTTATCCTCCTTGATAAACGAGTTCTTTTACTGCTGCTTCACAAACGAGAACGGATACGACACTGCCGCAGACGTTCCAGCCGGTGGCTCTGGAAATTGCCATGATTTCAATCTTGCCACGATACAACTTTCTACTTCTTTATTATTCAACGTACTGCTCTTCACCGTTGCAGATCCCACATGACCTTTTTCCACAATTTCCCAACTAACAATCACTTTACCTTCAAGTCTGGAGTTTGCACGCAAACCACGTTCATAACAAGCCTTCACTTCTCGAAGTCCAGCTTTCACAACTCGTCGAACGGCTTCCTTATCAATGGATCCAACAAAGTTTTCTTCAAACCCACCGGACTCAATGGCAACTGTTCCCTTCGATGTACTTACACCTGTACTTCCGTAGGAGTCCTGACCACTGCTCTTTCCTTTAGTTCCCAAGTTTGAATTGATCCCAACTGTGGAAGTACCTTTTCCACCAGCGCCTGTTTCACGAAATTTATCACCAATATCAGATCCAGAATGATCTTGATTCAAACCAACTTTCCCTGTTGCTTGACTTCCCAACCCCAAAGCACCCTTATTGTTTCCATTGTAGCTTTGATCCAGTTTGTCCCTTAATCCGTTGTTCGAAAGTGCACCTAAAAGCCCTTGTTTGGAAATATCTTTCTTCACCGTGGCCGCATTCGCACTTTCTTGATTGCTCACTTTAACAGATCCACCCTGCTTAACACTACCAAATGTCGGCGATTTCAAATTTGAATTTTTTTCTCGAATTTCAGAGGCCTTCACCAAAGGTTTCTGATGCTGTGTCATCACGGTGGCTTTTTTTGCTGTGGACTTAGAAATCTTGTCCGACAACTCCACTTTCTTCAATGGCTTCTTTTCCTGTTCGGGCGGTGGTGGTGGAGGAACTGGTTGTTCCTTTTCCGTAAGCTCTATCGGTTTTGCTTTCGGTGTGTCAGGTTTTTTTTCATATATGAACTGAGCAATTCTTGGTGGTTGATTATCTATGTCTTTAACCTCTTCAGGTTTGGATACAGAAAATAAAAATCCAAGGATTGCGCAAATAACAACAGAAAGAACAACCCCTGTCATTTCACCCACAGTTAAATCAAACGGCGAAGCAAGAAGCGGTTGCACACTTTCTGGTATCAATCGAATAAAAATTTGCAAATTTCCTCGATCAAAAGACAAATGCAGCATTTCTCCTGAATCAAATCGGATTGCATAACCAGCATTCAATCGAACGGCTCTTTCTAATCGCAAAAGATCGTCGATATTATAATGCTGTTGGTTCGTAATCAGATCAACCGTCGCACTGGAAACACACAACAATCGAAACCCATCACCAGCTTCAATAAAAGGCAATGTCTGTGAAAAATAAACTGATGGCACTTGAACATCCGCACGTTGGTCGGATCCGATCGTGATCAACTTCTTATTTTGAAAATGGTAAGATGCTGTGATTCGATCTTGCCAACAAACCAAAACCTCTAATTGCGCCCCCTTGGTTGGTCGCAAATACTCTCTCAAGTTTTCGACATGACCACCTGGTGCATAAGTTCCAGTGCCTTTCTTATGATGAAACTTCTTTACTATTTCATCTGAAGGCTTTTGGTTTGGAAGTTCAGGCCTGGGCTTCGAAAGAGGAATAATCTTCTTCGATTGCGTTTGCTCCATTGGTTTTTCTGATTCTTCCTGATCAGAAGTCGCACCCTGCCGAACAATATGCAGTACGGTTTCACCATCCTGATCCTCAGAGACGCTGGAGGGATTTTGAATCGGAGGAGTTGATGGAACCACGGGAGTTGCTGGTGTAACTGTCAAAGATGGAGGAGCAACTTTTGGTTTTGGTGCCCCTACAAAAAACTGTAAAGAGTACGGACCAACTTGGATTTTATCTCCGGAAGATAAGGGCTCATCTAAAACGGCAACACCATTTTTATAAGTGCCCGTTGTTGAACCTAAGTCACACAGATAGTAACCAGAATCTCGACGCTCTATTAAACAATGGATATTTGAAACATCCTGATGATCTAATTCCAACTGAACATCGGCATGATGACCAATAACAACCATATCCGTTTCGAATTGACGAACAGCGACGGCAGCACCTTGATGATAGACTCGTAATATAACTGGTTGTTTCAATTCTTTCTCCGAACACGATGCAATTCTTCAGATGTTTTTCTCATTTCGGGCAAAAAATTCTCTCTTAAACGAATCAGCTTCTTATAGTTAAAGTTTTTCTTTTGAAACAAAAACATAAGATCTGGTTTCTGAGTAGCTCCTTCAACAAGATCTTCTTCAAAATCAATAGAAACTTTTTTGTTTGCTTTCTTTGGCGCCTCTTCCGAGTGCGCGATCTGAAAAATGAATAAACAAAGAAGACACACACTGATTTTTTTCACAACTCTAACCTCAAGATTATTTTAAACCTGTTTTGATCTTATTTTCCAACTGAATCATCTTACCTTGACTTCCGTCTGGGTACCCAAGAAATTTCAATTTTTGCAAAACCGCATTGGATTCCTCTTGGTCTTTCAGTCCATCGACTAATAAAACTAAATAATTGAATAAGACCTCTCTTTGATTCGACTGATTTCTAAGAATATCTTTATATATGTCTTTTGCTTGCGAATACTTTTTTTGACTTGCAAGAACAGCGGCATAGCTATTCATAACTCGCCAATCTTTC
>CAZFSX010000157.1:0-6647 GCA_964522115.1 uncultured Pseudobdellovibrionaceae bacterium
TAAGTCTTCTTAATCCACGAAGCTGCTTCAAAAGCTTGGTATTCATCATTTCAAATCCCAATTTTTTCCCATCATAAAAAACAAGCCTATGGACACTTCGGGATTTGCCTAAAGCTGCTTGCATCTGCTGCAGCACCTTTGGTTTGTTTTTCAACTCCATAATATTAGGAACAATAAACACAACCACATTTTCACGATGAGATTGAGGACTGACATCAAAAAAACGAATTAAGAGAGCGGCATCAGACTGTAATGGATCTTGTGAACCAAAACCTTTGAGATTTGGAAATTGAGAAATCCATAAATGCTGGGATTGAGAAAACTTGTCAATCTGGGCAATAGCTTCGGGAAGTCTATTTTCAGGATGACCCGTTCCTTTAATTTGAATATTTGCAACAGGCTTCCCTTCAGCATTGATTTGTACCCCATCAAAAGCTGGCACTGAACTGTTACGAAAACTTGGTAGGAATAAAAAGTCTGTATTTGTTTTACGAAATAACTGAGAAGCAAGACGAACCGTATCCATTTCATGCTCATCCACAGAGGATCGAAAGCCAATATCACCGACTGGAACAAAATAGGAATATGGACCATCTTCAACACGACGAAAAGCAAGCTCACTATTGAAAAGTCGAAAAAGCTGGCTTTCATCATAGTTGTCAGAAAATAAAGCAGCACAGAACTGGGCTCGACGTGCATGAGAAACGTCGGGAACAGCGAAGAGGGAAAAAGAAAGTAGAATTAAATAGAACAGGCGCATCGTTTTATTGATACTCAAGCTTCGCCGCAGTCTCAAACATTCCCCCCGGAGTTGTGGCTGTTACGGGCCCCATTCTCCGCAATTTTCTGGACCTTGGTCAATCATCTGACTTTCATTTTGTAATAATTGCGTTGCGTTACTCGGACGGAGGGGCCTGACGGCTGTGTTCCTGGACCAAAGCCCCCTTGAATTGCCTAAGAAATGTGCCGAAACAAGAACTGATAAAAATCATAATCCTCGTACAGAGGAAAGGATGTTTATGAGCTTTAATTACGATAAACACAAACATCAAGACGACCACGGAAACCAGTGGACCTCCTATTCGGATTTATTCTTAGGTCTTTCTGTGATCTTTCTACTTCTTTATGTCGTTGCCAGCCTTCGATCAGGAACAGCTGGAATTCAATCCCAAATTGAAAACAAAAGAATGACCATGGAAGTTCAAGATCTTAAGAATCAATTAAAAGTCTATAACTCGTTGAAGAAGGACTACCTTGAACAAGGAGCAACTCCTGAAGAAGAAGAACAATATGGTCAGTTGATGAACAAATTGTCGCTTTTGCAAGAAGAAGCCAAAACAGAGAAAGAACGTCTTCAACAGCAAGCGCTTGAAAATGGGCAAAAAGAAAAGGCTCTGAATCAATACCAACAAATGGTTCGAAATATTATCAATGCAAATATGATCGCAAAAACGCGAATCAAAAAACGTGATGATGTCATTGAAGAACAGGAAACTGAAATATCTGAACAATCGACAGAAATAGCAGATCTGGAAAAAAACCTAGCTGCAAAGAAAAGACAAATCCAAGAGGGCGAGTCCAAAATTGCTGAAGCAAATCAAGCTTTGGAAAAACGCATGAAACAATTGCGCGAAGCTTATAAATCCCAAGAAATTTCAAAGAAGAAATTCGATGCTCAAAAACAACAATTGGAAGAAGAAAACAACAAGCGAATTTCTGAATTGCAAAATGCAAATAAGCAAGCCTCTGCCAAGTTGAATGAAATTAGTTCAAAACTATCTCATGTCTCTGGTGAGCTGGCTTCGACCAAAGGTGCTTTAACTCAGAAAGAACAAGAAGCGGCTGCCATTAAAAATAAATTTGCAGAAGAAAGTGCCAGAAAAGAAAAAGAATTTGGAAGCAAGTTAGCCTCAGTGAATCAAAGATTAAAGGGAACAGAAGGCGAGCTTCAAAAAGCACGTGAACAAATTGAGGCGAAAAAGAAGCTGGCCAAAGATATTAAAAATGCTCTTCAAAAAGCAGGTGTGAATGCGGACGTCGACGATCAATCTGGTGATGTCACCATTGATTTCGGAGAATACTTTTTTGAAACGGGAAAAGCTACCATCAACGAAGGTATGCGTAAGATATTAGAAAAGGCCATCCCTGCTTACTCTGCAACACTTTTCGAAGACCCTAAGGTTGCAGACAAAATTACCAACGTTGAAATCATTGGTTATGCTTCGCCAACTTACCAAGGGAAATTTATCGATCCTGCCACTTTGGATTCCAAAGACAGAAAAGCCGTACAGTACAATCTGGAACTCAGTCAGAAACGCGCCAATGCTATTTTCGAACATATATTTGATAAGAAAAAAATGACCTTTAATCATCAGAAGGAACTTCTTCCGTTGGTGAAAGTCACAGGTCGAAGCTTTCTTCCTGAAAAGAAACGTGCTGCAGGAATTGGGAAATCGAATGATTTCTGCGAAACCCATGACTGTAAGAAAGCACAACGCGTGATCATTAAATTTACGATGGATAACTAAGGAGTATTGATATGTTTGATGCAAGTTTTTACCACTATCTGACAACGAAGGTGTTCCCAATGGCCATCAACTTGATGATTCCCATCATGGTGACCATGTTTACATTTGGATTTATTCTGCGTTCGTTGGTTTTCTACACTGTCAAGCGCCACGAATGGTTTGCGCGTGAATTTGAAAAGCGAGTCAATCGCTACTTGGAAAAAGAAATTCCAGGACAAAGACAAAATGTGTCTTTCTACACTTTGACGAAAAAAACTTTGGAACGTACCTATTACGAAGTTTTCGAAAATCGCGACAAATTGAATCGCCGTCGCACAGATAAAATGATGTCCTTAAGCGATCGCGTTTTCTTGATCAAACAAGGAACCGCCTGGTTAGTGAAGGACATTTTAAAACAAGTGAAGTTCTTAAAGTGGAATGAACAGCCACCCAAACTTTTGAACTTAACAAAGAATACCTTCAGTCAAAATCCTTGCTTCAATCGAATTTTTGGATTGATCCCACTGTCAGGCACCAATGATCTTCTCAGCATCTTACCAAGCATCTTTGTGATCGCAGGGATTTTTGGAACCTTCTTGGGGATTGCAAAAGGCTTGCCTTCCATCGGAGAAATGCGACTAGACAATATGGAGCAAGCACAAAAAGTGATGCAAGAATTTCTATCTGAAATCTCTGTTGCAATGATCAGTTCGATCACTGGAATTTTTCTGTCTGTTGTCATGACTTTAGTGAATGCAATCATGAATCCAGATAAAGTCTTTGTTCACATGGTAGATCGTTTTGAAAATTCATTAGATATGTTATGGCACCGTTGTGATAACAATGTTTACCCTTTGGATTTGCCAGAATTTGATGAAAACAAAGACCCAGTTGAAGCTCTTGCCGAAGAAGCCCTGAATACCGAAGTTTCGAAAGCACAAAGAGTTAGAAATTTAGAAGAACTTAGAAAAGTAAAAGCATAATAGAACTTAGCCGAATTTTGAAGGAAATGAACAAATTATGGCGAATCCACGCAGTTTATTTATTCGAATGAAAACCGAGGATGGTGAAGACCAATCCTTCGTTCTGGATACGGATAAAATGACCGTGGGTCGCTCTGCAGATGCCACCTATTCAACTGCAGATCTTGGAGTCAGCCGACTTCACCTGACAATATGGGCGAAGGGTGAAAAACTTTTCATCGAAGATCATGGGTCATCCAATGGAACCTTTGTCAACGGTGAAAAAATTGAACCGAAAAAGTCTGTACAAATTTCAGAGTCTGATGCCATTCAGATTGGAACATGGAAAAACATTTTTAAATTTCAATCTGTCGAACGACATTTATTTCTTAAAAAAGAAGACATTAAGGGAATGTCTTCAGAACAACGTTTAGAGTGGGATCAAATCCAAGAAATTGGCCGTCGCGAGGCTGAAAAAATTCAAAAAGCTGCCTTGATTATGTCTGAAAACACTCGCGATGACGCTAAAAAAAAGGCGGAAGCTTTTATAGAACAAGCCCAACAAGAAGCTAGGCGACTGACAGAGACTGCAAAACATGAAGGCGACCGTTACATTCAAGCTGCTCAACAAAAAGATCGAGAAATTCGAACAGAAGCTCAAAATGCAGCTGATAAAATGATTGCTGAAGCAAAACACATGATTGCAACTGCAGCTTCAGTGGGTGAACGCCAAGGGGCCGAGGCCTTCGAACAAGGTAAACGCAAAGCAGATAAAGTTTTGCAAGAAGCTCACCAAGAAATTCAATCTCAAACATTGAAAACCAAACAACAACTTGAAGAGTTGAAATTACAAAATTCTAATGAAATACAAGAAGCATCACGACGACATCAAAATGAATTAAAAGAAAAATCCCAGCAAGCTTCTTTAGAGACCAAACAGTTACTTCAGCAAGCTAATCATGAAAGTCGCGATATTATTTCCAAAGCTCAGCAAGAAGCTCGCGAAATTCTTATGAAGGCTGAACAACAACAGCGCGATCTCATCCAAAAAACACAGAAGGACTATGACGAAACCCTAGCTAAAGCTCGCGAAAAATCGGATCAGCTTTTAAGTCAATCTCAAAAAGAAATTCAGCTTGCGAAGTCGTTTGCTGATGCTAAAGCGAAAGAACTCCTGCAGAACGCTGAATCTCAAATTCAAGAGATCAGAGCCACAGCGATGAGGGAAATCCAGGAAATGAAAGTGGATGCCCAACAAGCTCAGGAAGATGCTCATAATCAACTGGGGATTGCAAAGGCTGATGCTCAACGAAAAGCAGAAGAAATTTTGGATCTTGCCAGAAAAGAAGCACAAAATCTGCGATCGTTAGCTGAAACAGAAACTTCGAACAAACGGCGAGATGCTCAAACTGTTTATTTGGAAGCCGAAACAAAAGCACGCCAGCTAACTTTAGAGACAGAACAAAGATCTTTTGAATTGAAAGAAAAAGCAACAAAAGAAGCGCAACTTCTTAGAACCGAAGCCGATCAACTGCGTAAAGAGGCCGAAGAAGAACTTTTAGCTGCTCAGTCCAAAGTTCAAGCCAAGGTGAATGAAGCTTGGGCTGATGCTCAACGAGGCATTGAAGATCACAAAAATGAATTAGAACGAAAAGCAAATGAAGCCCGCGAACTAGCTATTGAAGAAGGTCGAATTCAAGCTCGCGAACTGATTCGACAAGCAAAAAAAGAAGTAGAACTGCATGAAGAATCTAAACGGTTACTTCAAAAAGATATTCAATCTTTGAAGGAATCTGCTCTTTTTGAAACTTCAGAGTTTGAAAAAACAAAATCGAACCATCGACAGCAACTTCAAACCATTGAAAACGAAATCCAAAAATATGTTGAACAGCAACATCTGGAAGAACGAAAAGTGAAAGATATTGAAGCTCAATACTTACAATTCCAAGAAAATTTGCGCAAAGCCGTGGATGAACGCGATCAAGCCATCCAAAGTACTAAATCAACATTAGAAAAGCACGAGCAAGCTCTTCGAATTACGACAGAACTGGAAGCCCGTGCGAAAGAAGCGCAAATTCAATGGCAAAAAGCAACAGCTGAGTTTGACAAAGTCAAAGGCGATACTGCCACCGCAAGGGCTGCGCTAACGGAAGAACTAAATAAACTTCGCGATCGCGCTGGGATTCAAATTGCGGAAATGAAAAAGGAAGCTGAAACTGAAGCTTCAAAAATTAAAATGTCTGCAGTGGATGAAGCTAGAAAAATCCGTGAAGAAGAAAATCGACAAATTAAAGTACGACAAAAGCATTATATTGCAGAAATCAGTCGTCAGTTAGATTTACTTTTAGTTCCAACTCTGAAGGAACTTTCCAAGGGCAACGAAATTCCAACAACACAAGCTGCATTAAAAATTAAAGATGTTGTGGATGCAGTGGTGACGGAAGAAAGCTTCAAAGCGACTGGGCTTATGGATCAAGTGGCCAAATTTGACTCTGGAAAAATGGATGAAAAGAAAAAGAAAAAGATCCGATGGGCCATGGCGGTGGGTATTCCATCTATCCTTGCTGTTATTAACTTTTTCTATCCTCAATTTTGGCAACGCACTGTTTTTGTTCTAACAGGAACGAGTGGAGATTCAGATACAGCAGCAAATCATTATGCCAAAAAATTGCAGGACGAAAAGCTAGCACGAACGTTTAAACCTCAACAGAATGAAGAGTATAAAGATACCTATCTGAAGAATGTTTTATATACGGCAGGCTATGCCGAAAATAAGTTGAATGATGCGAATCAAGAAAAATGGGCTCGAGATCTGATGGAATTCTTACACGACGAACTGAAAGTCGATGAAGATTCCGTCGTCAAACTGGTTGCGCTTGAAAGTACTTTGATTGAACAACTGAACAATATGATGAAAGATGTGGACAGTAAATATCTGGATGTCGAGCTTGAAAAAGCACGTAAGGTTGAAGATGATGTCTTAACAACAATGAATCAGATCCTGAAAGACGAAGAAAAATACGAAAAGTTCCGCGAATTTTCAAAACAATACTACCTTCGCGAATACCAAGGCCGCATGCCTGCAAACAGCAAGTAGCTTTTCTTAGAGTATAATGTTTTGGAAGGACTATTTATGATGAAAATTTATTTGCTTTTAGTCCCGTTTATTAGTCCTTTG
>CAZFSX010000158.1:0-6629 GCA_964522115.1 uncultured Pseudobdellovibrionaceae bacterium
TGTCTTGTCCAGCCGGGGCAGGGCCTGCCAGCGAAGCAAGGCCCCCTCCCCTCCCCAAGCGAAGCAGGGGGGCGATGCTTCGCTGGCAGGGGGCGGGAGCCAGGCCGGCGGAAAAAATAAAGAAATATTCCAATTTTCTATACTCAGATGTTGAAATAATTTTTGAAAATTTTCCAAAAGAACAGTTGCTAAAACAATTCCTGCAAATCGACCATCCTGATAATTTAATCGACGCGTAAGTGCAACAATCCAACGACCTGTACTTTTTGAAATAATTGGTTCAGAGATTAAAAAACCTAAATTTGGATTTTGCGATTGTCTTTGAAAGTAATTTCGATCTTTCAGAGTCACTTTTGGATAGTCAGCATCAGCATCACCCACATAAGATCCATTTTCATCAATAATTTTAAGTGCAAAAAGAAATGGGGCAAAACCTTTTTCTTTCTTTAGCATTTTTTCATATTCGCTATGAGTCCAATGTTTTTGAAAAGATTTTGAATAGATGTGATCTTGCGTCCGAATCAGAATTTGATCCACCAATTCAAAAACGGTGGAAACTTCTGCTTCAACAGTTCAAACCAAATTGGCCGACTCCATCTGTGCAGAGGCTAAACTTTGCTTATGACTTAAATCAGAAAAAAACAAAACAAACCCAAGCAAAATTAGAGCAATCAGAAGCGAACCAAAAACAATCAATCGATGCTGGGGTTTCAAAAATATTTTACTTTTTTGCAAGAGATTCATTTTCATAATCATTCAGTATTTCAAAGTTGCATTGTTTGATTACCGGGATCTCTTTCGATTTCATTCGAAAGAGATCCTCTTATTAAAATTTCAATTATCCACGTTTCAATTGAATGACTTCATTCAAAAGTTCATCTGTAGTTGTAATGGTCTTCGCATTCGCCTGGAATCCACGTTGATTCTGGATCAGACCAACGAACTCGCTGGCCAAATCCACGGTGGATCTTTCCAAAGATTTTGCAAAAATCTTTCCACGACCCGCTTGGTTTGGAGCACCTAAAGCGGCTGGTCCTGCATCTCTGGATTCCTTGAAACGATTATTTCCAACTTTAAACAAGGCCTCGGGATTTTCGAATTTAGCAATTGAAATCTGCGACAAACTTTTAACTTCACCATTGGTATATTGTGCAGATAAAATTCCTTCATCATTGAAGGACAAGTTCACAATTGTACCTGCAGAAGCCCCGTTTTGATTCCATGAAATCAAATCAGATTCCTTACCGTATTGCTTTGTTCCATCTAATCCTTTACCACCATCTTTAATCGCATCACCAAAGGAAATTTTAATTTTTTGATCCTGTAAAGCACCGCCACGAAAGTTGAATGCTGAATCCGTGACTTCCTGTGATTGCAACTTGCCATCCACTGTGAACTCAAGACGACCTTTCACGACTTGTTTCATGATTCCAGGATCTCCACCTGACACCTCTTTACCATCACATAGACCTGTGTATTCCCACTCACGATCTCTGACTTTATTGAAGAACAGTGAAACAAGATGCTTGTTTCCTTGAGAATCATACATCTCGATACCCGTTGAATAATGAGACGTATCGTAAGGATTTTTAATATTGAATTTTTTAGTTGGCTCGACACGTGAATCTAAATTCAAATCCAATTTCACTTCAGATGTTCCCTTAGCTGGAATCAACGCACGAGGAAATTTGATATCTTGAACTTTATTCAAGATTTTACCATTGTCGTCGGCCTCATACCCTTGAACTCTTTGATTATCATTTGTTACTAAGTATCCATCACGATCAAAGTGAAAACTTCCATCCCTTGTATAAGATTCACCATCACTTCCACGAACTTTGAAATATCCATCTCCAGAAATTGCAAGGTCTGTTGCTTTTTCTGTCGCATCCACGTTCCCCTGAGTCAGAATTGGATTGACCGCACCTAACTTCACCCCACGGCCGATTTGGTTACCACCCAGAATTCCTTTTAAGTTTTTTGCAATGATGTCTTGGAATTCTGCACGACTGGCTTTGAATCCCGTGGTGTTCGCGTTGGCAATATTATCGCCGATTACACCCAAAGCTTCACCTTGTGCTGTTAAACCCGATACGCCCGTGTATAAGGACGAAAGAATACCCATAAAAGACCTCCATGTCTTGCTCGACTTCAATCAATCCGTCGAGTGTTGGAGGGCCTCCTCAATGAGGACCGGCCCTAATTCAAATTTTTATTTCAAAAAGAAGTCGTCTTTTTGAAATTTATTAAATCACTATCGTACTGTCGATGTTGGTGAAGACGTTTTCTTTCAACGCCGCTTGATCCATCACCGTCACAACAGTTTTGTTCTTGACACTTACAATCAACGCCGTGTCGTTCATAAGTATCAAAGAATCCTTCGCGCCCTTGGACGCCGCCTTTTCCACAGCATTTTGAAGTTTCTGCACATCCTCTTGAGAATACCGTATCCCCCTGGACATCATTCGATCCACAGCGTGGTTCGAAAACTTCAAAGGCTGTAACCCCACAGTATTCAGTGAACTCTTTTCTAAAGCAGGATCTTGAAAATTCTTCAAGGTCTCTTTAAAACTTGGTCCACCGCCTACCTGCGGGTTCAAAGCTGGCGTCACCCTAGGACTGACGACTTCTTGTATTTGAGAAATCTTTTTCAGTTCCACAGTCACACCTACTTCACTTTCGAAAGCTTATTCAGCATTTCGCGAGACATGCCCACGTTTTGCTCTAGCTTTGACGAAACAGGCTTATCCTCATTCTGCTGAGTGGCAGCCTGATTTTTCAAGTCTGGAGTTTCAACAAGAGCTGATTTCTGGTCGTTCTTCTTAAGACTTGGGTCGACAATCTTGTGCACATCTTTCAATTTGATCGACTGAGTACCCATCATAAGGACAGGTCCTTCAGGTGTATAATTCACACCTGTAATCAATCCATCAAATGCTGTACGAACTGCGACTTGTTTTTTTTCTGCATTCTTTGCTTCGACAAGAAATGTATACTCACCGGGAGGTGCGCTTTGACCATTGTCATCTTCTCCGCTCCAAACAAGGCGCTGGTCGCCGGCTTTGACTTTTTGCAAATGAATTTTCTTGATGATTTCACCATCTGCATTGCGAACTTTAACATCCACAGAATCCGCGGGTAGATCTAAATGAAATTGAAAATCATGTTGCTTGTCACCCTTAGCTCGCACTAAATTTGCAGAATCTCCGGTGACAGATTTTCCTATCAAATTCAACGCCTGAAATTGTTCAATAGGTTTTTGCCCATTTTTCATTTCACTTAATGTCGTATTCATATTCTGCATCTGCTCAAGACTGGAAAAGCTTGCCAACTGCGCAGCCATTTCATGGGACTTTAAAGGATTCGTTGGATCTTGATTTTTCATTTGCGCTAGCATCAATCGCATGAAAGCATCTTTATCTAACTTATCATTGCCAACACCTCTCATTTTTTTTGATGGATCAACATAATTTGGATCTACCAATCGGTTCGCAGCCTCACCCACTGTTTCTGCGCCCAAGGCTTCTTTTTCCTGAGCGCTCAGGGCTGGCATTCCACCGGAATTGGAAAGACTAGATCCTGTCATGTTTTTTTCATTCCAAGACTTCGTTCCTGTTTTTAAACCCATGACTGCCATAAGCTACCTCCTTCCTCTACTTTATCCCAGTTACGCAACGACATTCAAACCCGTTCCTTTGCCCTGGACACTTCTAGGCTTTGGTTTATGTTCTGCACTGGTCACGGGATCACGAGGTCGATCGGCATAACGTTTTAAAGCGGCCGATTCAAAAAACTGAGTTCTCTGTCCTGGACGATCATCGCGAAACTGATCCCAAAATTGCCGAGATTGATTTTTTCCAAACTCGGAAGAATTTTGAAATGCGTTCGAATCTTTTCCTTGCTGAGAAGAGTTTGAAAACTGAGTTCCAGTGTCTGTATTGGTTGACTGGATCACATCAATTTTCACTTGATCCACAGACAAGCGATGCAAGCGCAAGCTGTCCTTTAAATCATTGATGGATGTTTCTATCAGTTTTTTTGCTTCAGGAGTTTCTGCTTCCATTTGCAAGCTGACTTTTCCATCATGAATCGCGACGTGCAAATTGACCTGACCCATGCCTTCGGGATTCATTTGGACTCGAGCCTCTCCTCCACCTTTATTGATCGCATATTGAGCCTGTCTCAAAATGTTTTGAATATTAGGGTCTTGAGGAGCCGATCCAGCTTTTAAGGGCGACGTATCCATAAATGCCGCATTGATGGAATCAACATCCGCCGATTTCATTGGCCTGTCCATATTTTGAGCTGTCATCTGATATAAATCAGATTTTCCTTCACCCAACAATTCTTCAGATTCTTTCTTTTCCTCTGCAAGTTTTTTCCCAAACAAGCTCGCCGTTGTGGCGGAACCAAAAGTTGATTCAGATCCTGCATTTTTTGCGGAATCCAAGGCAACAACTTTCTCTGCCGATGAGGGTCCATCAACCAGTTGTTGCATCATTGCTGTTGGGTTTTTCATGTCCACAACTGGTGCTTGCAAAGATTTCAGTTGGGGCTTCATCTCTTGCAAACTTTCCTGTTCCGTCATTGCTGAAGAAAGCGAAGCCGTTCCTTCTTTCGTAGAAGGCGTTTCCAATCCTTGAATTTTGGATTGCAAATCTTCTGCGCTCTGATCAAACTTGCCTAGCACTTCTTTCAACTTTTGTAGGTCTGCAGAGGGTGGATCAGCAAGATCTCTGTAGCTTTGAATTTTGCGATCTGCTAAATTCGAAACCACATTTTTCATTGGGTTTGAAAGAGGTTCCGGCATCTCTGTTAATGTTGGATCCAAACCAATTTCATCAGCTGAAGAAATTTGCGGCGGAAGTCCACTTGGTAAATCTGGCATTGCAGAACTATTTTGAAGCATCAAAGATGAAAATTCACCCTGAGCTTTGATGGTCGCCGCATTTTGCGCTTGAGGAAGCGGTGTCGCTGTTGCCGCCGTAGTTCCTTCAGCAAGATTGGCATCCAAGACATTCTTTCCCGCAAGCCCTGCCAACGACGCCATTGCCACAGTCGAACCTATTTCCTGAGTTGGAACGGCAGACGGTGGAGGAGTCATCGGCAATGGTAATTGCCCCTGCTGCTTCCACTGTCCTAGCATCTGCATATACATCGCCATAGCTTTGTCTTGATCCTTTGGATCTAAATCCAAATTCTTAACAACAAGCTCCGCTGTTTCTTCAACAGGTTTTTCTAATTGGTCGGGGTTCAATTTCGCCATTGCCCCCAGAATCTTCTGGGGAGGGATGCCTAATTCACTCTCGAATGAGTCCATAAATTCGTGCACCGCTTTTGAACCCTTGGGTGGCTCTACACTTTTTGTTTGTGGGTATCTTTCTTTCGTGAAAGATAGAAACTCTGAAAAAGGTTTGTCACTCTTTCCCTTTTCGAATGTTTCCGAGCCACCTTTCTGCCCACCTTGAAACGCCTTAATGGGCGAATCAAGAAATGACATTGGGGTGGTAATCAACTTCAACCTCCTTGTCGTTAAACGTTTTCCATCCTGAAAAACGTTTTATTTTTTTCTATAACCTGCAAATCTTTCTGAAAAAACTTGTGTTTTCTCAGGTTTCACTAAATTCATAATTTCTGCTGCATTTTTTTTCTTCATACGACCCAAAATTTCAATAGCCAGATCCTCATCCATTGTTTCAAAGACTTTGGCCGCTTGTTGTGCTTTCATTGTCGAAAACATTTGAACCAAGGTTTCAACTTTTTTGTCGTCTCCCTTAATTTTTTCTTCCAAGGCTGTTGAAACATTTTGACGAACAGATTCAACGTCGTTCATTCTCTTTTCCAAAGCTTCTCTTTGTGCAGTGAGTTCTTGTTCCATCTTTTGAAGCTCTTCTTCTTTCAGGTCTAATTCTTTTTTACGTTCATTCAATTTAGAAAAATGATTGATTTCTTCTTGTGTGAATTCTTTTTTCTCTGCGGCACTTGTCTTTTCATCTGATTTTAATAATTCTGCAGCAACATCCTCTTTACCTGATTCATTTTTTTTCGTCTCATTTTTTGAAGCTGCAGCTTTTTTATCATTCGTGCTATCTTTTTTTTCTTCAGCAAAAACTGTTGTGAAGGCATGAACTTCAATTTTTTTCAAAAAATTTTCAATGGCATCAAAATAATAGGTGCCTGCAAATGAAAGACCTAACCCAATAAAGCAAAGGAACGCAAATTGAAAAGATCTTTTCCCCTTTTTCTTTCGTTTGGATTCTATTTTCATCTTTGAACGCAGCTCTGCCATACTTGTTGCCTTTCCTTGAGGAGAGGCTTTTCTGGCATTTTTAAAAAACTGATCGTAGCCGTTTTTCATTCTTTTTTCTTTCTTGATCGCACTGTTGCAATCTCGTCCAAAAATAATTGCTCTTTTCGAGAAACTTCAAACATATGCTGAGATTTCTTTTTTTCTCGAAGACTTTCCATTATTTTATAGTCAATTGCCTTACTTCGCAAAACTTCTCGGCGACGCTCTAACTCTTTCTCGACTTCTGCCAAGTGAAGTTTTTGCCTTTCAATGCGAAGGTCTTGCAAGACTAAATACTCGTGAACCTGCTGTAATCCTGACGAAGAGTTCCCGCCCTTTG
>CAZFSX010000159.1:0-6558 GCA_964522115.1 uncultured Pseudobdellovibrionaceae bacterium
AGTTCTAAATTCAAATCTTAGAAATTCATCGTCAGATCAACTGAAGATCAAGTCCCAAAATGATACAAAATCGAAATTTGAAAGTCACGTTGGCGCAGCGCTGGGTGGCCCCCTATTTGCACTGAATCTTAATAATTACAAAAGAAACTGTGGATGGAGGCTTTATGCGCTTAAAATCGAAAACCTATGGACTATTTTTGGCATCCTTGGGACATATTTTGGCACCACTGCCTTTCCTATCAGCAGCTCATGCAACGGAAAATAAGATAGAAGCCTGCGGTTCATTATTTTCATCTCAAAGTCCTTTAGACCTGCATAAAGCTTTTCAATTTCAAACTCTAACGGATCATACTAACAAGCAAATCTACAATTACGCAATGAATCGATCTCAAATGTATACTCGTGGCCTGGTCTTCATTGGGGCTGACAATGCTGCCGATGCAAGATCATTATTTTCTACATTTAAGGCCGGGGATCGACTTCGTTTTCACGGCATCTATTCACTGGATGAAAGATCCGAACATTACATCGGTAAAACCGTGCATAGTCTGCATGAATTGGAAATGCTGACCCAGATGGCCTCCAACACTGGACTTGTCGAGCGAGTTATTCTTATTGGAACACTTTCTGAATTTGAGCAATTCTCAGGCAAATTGATTGATCAACTTTTTAATGAGGGTGAAAGTAAAGCCAATCATCTTTTCTGGGAGATTTTTCCAACTCTGGCAAAAACCAATATCTTTGTCTTCCGATCTGCGATGAAGGAAGAATCCTACAATGAAAAATTCTTTCGATATATGGCACATGCTGCTTATGACTCCCAAGGAAAAATGGCTGTTGTGGAATATTCTGCGGCTCCATCGGCAGCTTCAAATCCTCAGAAGACAAACACCTTTCCGAACCAAAACACCAAAAGGATAGAGTCTGCTTCAACGGGTGAAACAAGGCGTGATGTCCAAGTGAATGCTCAACCGAACAGACTTCTGGCTCTTCCTGCACCCAAACCAGTGCTTGCTTTACCTGCACCGGGAATGCTTTCAAAACCGACATCAACAAATACTTCTGAAAATCGATCCTATGAGCCCACAGAACAGATGAAGAAAAAAGCCCAGGAATATGTCCAATACCGTCGAAACAAACTGGCAGGCAAGGAAATCCCTGCTGCTGATGAAGCGAAATTTCGTAAGTGGATTGATAATCTAAGATATCGAACAAAAAACACGACAGACAAAATAAAAATTGGCAATTTGCCTTACACTCTGGACGCAGTCTTTACTGAAAAAGATCAAGCATTTTTAATCAGCATTGATCCCTACTTTTTTGAAGCTAAGCAGAATCAAGCTTCATTAAATCAGGAAGCTTCTCAAAAAGAAGCTCCACAAAACCAGCAAGTGGAAAAAACCAAGGAACAGCCAGCCAAGCGAAAATACAAAACAAAGGGCCCATCCGATGAAATGAGACAGAAAGCACAAGCCTATGTTCAGTATTTGCGTGAAAAATCAGCCGGTAAAAAAATATCTGCGAAAGAGGAAATTGCCTTTCAACGATGGATTGGGAATATAAAATACCGATCGAGAACAACTGATGAAAAACATGTGCCTCTATCTTACAAACTAGAAAGTCTTTTCACTAAAAATGATATCGATTTTCTATTAAGTCTAAATCCCCACTTTTTTTCAAATGAACCCATCGTTGGTCCTTCTACAGAAGTCTTAAAGCAGGCAGAGGATTATGTTTTATTTATTGAAAAAATGAAAAAATCAGAGTGGGTTACTGCGGAAGAAGCAAAAGCTCGCACTAGATGGTTAGCTGAAATGAATGCGTTGATGGAGTTGCCAGATAGTGATCCGAAGAAAATTCGATACAGCATGGATGATCTTTTTACAAACGAACAAAAGCGAAGAATGGGACTGCAAGAAAAGGATGCTTCTAACAATTCCGAAAAAATGAATAAAACAACTCAGACATCTCAACTGGAAACTGTCCAAGATGAAATCTCAACTGTTGTTGAAGAGTCTGTTCCCCAAATGGCAGTGACGAATCCTGAACACGATCAGCGACGCCATGCTGCGATTGCATCCCTTCCCGAAAAAGCAAGAAGCTATCTTGAATTAATTACGGAACGCATTCGATCCGATGAATTCGAAGAAATGGGCGAAGACTTCTTGTCGGAAAACACAGCATTAGAATCTTGGTTTCAGACATTTATTCACAACAACAGATCTGGTGTCACGAAATATGCTTGGGTGGAATATTTCACCTATGAAGAATTACTGCGTCTTTACAATTACACAAATGCCAATACTCCGAATGCGCTGATTCAAATTCCAGAATCTGTTCTTTCCGAAGTTCAACAACACTTCCCTGGACAGATCATCCATCGCACAGCTCACCACAACCCGCATTCTACAGAATCAACTCCAGAACTTGTCTTAGGTGCCAAAAAAATCGAACCCAAAGATAAAAGCATTTTGCAACACTACCCTCTTCAAGAAAAACCTGGTCGCATCGTTTTACCTGAAAACACAAAAGGTATGAGTGCATTAGAAATTGCAGCCAGAGCCCTTGAACAGATGGAACAACACAATAGTGATCTTCGACTTTCCGATCACCCAGAGCTTGCCGAAACACCTGTGCCTCAAAAGACACAGGCTCAAATCGCAGCATTCAAAAGATTGAAAAAATCTGTGGAAGCAAAACACAAAGAATTGGAAGATATCTTGAAACGCATGGAAGGTTATTTCACTGCTTTGCACTTGTTGTCTGAAAAAGGAAGAATAACACCGAATAAGCTGATTTACTATACAGATACATTTCAAGCGAAGAAAAAAGACGTTAAGGACATTCATCAGCGTATTCAGGATGCCGATGAACTCAATCACTTAAGAGCAGCAGATGTAATGATGATTTCTATCCGATCTTCTCTTGAAATTTTGGAAAAATCGCTTCTGGAAGAAAACAAAAACATGGGATCTGGGCAATCCACTTTTGAACGTGCTCAGAAAGATCTTGAAAAAAATCAGGATGATTTTAACAAACAGAAAGAAAATGCTGATCAAGAAGCACAAAAAAAGAAATCGCAAAAAGAGGCTGAAAGCAAACAAATGACTCTTGCTCTTCAAAAAGCTCAAGCTGAAATTATTCAGCCGCAAAGTGCAGCGAAGGAATCTACCTCAAAACAACAAGTCGCCCCAAATCCAACAGCGGCACGTGCTGAGCCTGCAAAAAAACAAGAAGGCGGATTTTTGAGTCGTATGCTTTCTTTTTCGAAAACTGTTCTTGGTCTTGGGCCAGATTCAAAGGAAGAAGTTCGTCCTTTGACAAAAGATGAAGAACAAATTCTTCAAAGAGATTTTCCGATCTTAAAAAATCCACCAACAGAGCTTGAGAAATCAAAAATTCAATCCTATATCGATCAATGGAATGAATTAGAAACAAGATACACTCAGCTCGTCTCGAGTCTTAAAAAGTATAACCACGGGTCCTTAGACCTCAGTGCTTATGAAAAAACCTTCACCGATTGGAAGAGTCAATTTCAAGTTGATGCTCATTTGCTACAAACAACGGATCGAGGCTCTCAGTTAGATAAATTGATGAAAACGGCAGAACGTCTGATTTTAAAAATGTCTGATCTTGAATCAAAAATGCAACTTTGGATGGAACGTTTTCAAACGACAGACCTGAAGCAAATAGTAACAAAAAAACGACCAGACCTACTTTTATCCGATCGCATCTACAGCTTCACTCCGTCTCATATCCAAAAAGGAATGAAGTCTGAAACCATCAAAGTTCGTTTTTCACAAGATGTATTGGAAAGAATGTTTTATGATTTGAAAGATGAAAAGTCTCGTTTGGCTGCGATCAAATCCCTTGAATCTTTACTGGGTGGTTTCCATGATGAACAAATGGATATGTTCCGACCTCAAAGAGCAAGCACTCCCGTGATCGTCAGGGTCAAAAATGTAGGACATGGAATTGGTAAAATTCGTATGTACGGAGTCCTTGATTCCAACACAGAAAATGATAAAGGGTCCTCAAATGTACGGGAAAGTGTTTCTCATAAACTGACTCAAGTGAGTTTTGTCTATACGGACGAAAGTGAAAACTTTGATCAGACACAATTGAAAAGAGTTTATGATTCAACTCGCAACGCATCCGCTAAAATGAATGGAAAATGGAAGAGCAAATTTTAATTCAGATCCCCGGACTTCCATGCCATTTTCTGCGGTTGAGGTATGGCATTCATTTTTGATGTTCTCAAATACCCACAGATATCCATCCATAAAAAATGATATTTTTGATTTATGGATATTTATGGGTGAAAATACGGGTAGAAGCTCGACTTAATAAGTCCAGAATCCATCTTTGACTGATCAAAGACTGCGACCTGTAGCCATAGGATAAATTCAGAAGTATTTTATTTAAATACAGATCGACAACTCAGTGCCGAACTCGACTGTCTGCCTTGCAAATGAGATATGACATTCGTGATATGCTCCACGGAAGAATTTTCATCCAATTGATCCAGCAACATTGCTGTATTTTTTGCTGCATTTTTTTTCGCTTCGCTTTCCAATTGAGGATCATTCATTAAGTCAAATGCAATGCTGTTCAATCGACCTTTTGGAAAGAAAATTTTTGGAAGTTGAAGTTTAGCCTTAATGATTCTCGCAATTTCTTCATCGTTGGAAGGATCCGTTTTTTTCATCAACTTATCCAACGCACCACTTGATCTGCTGATAACATCTAGCATTTCCTTTGAATCAATTTTAAATCCTTCTTCATATAATGATCGAATTGTATAAGGTCGACTTAAAGCATTCAAAATAGACACATCTTCCATTCTGAATTTGATACTACTTGTAGAAAATTTATTAAAATCTTGAGCAGTCATAAATGATTTATCATCGTAACGATATAATGTATCGACACTATCAAAATGAAAATCATGAATACCCAATGACTGTAATAAATGCTCTTTTTTTGGTTCATCTAAATGATAGGCATTGGCCGCAAAATACGCAAGCATGGATCTTTCAAAGACGGGGACGGATCTAATATTTAATGAGCTAGGATCTGGATAGGACTGTTTTTCAATGCGAGGAAATTCTTGCACGATAAGATCTGAATCAAAATCAATATCAGCCACCCGACCATACTTGATAAGCTCACTGGCAGAATAAATTCTACTCTCAACTTGATTTCTTTCCGCATCTTTCTCATACATTTCATCAACAATTTTCCAAGCAGCAGGTAAAACAAAAGGTAATTTTTCACTGTATGCAAAATTCATCCCCTGTTTAACCTCAGGTAAATTATGGATATATTCATAAGTTGAATAAGCTATTTTTTTTGAATTCCACTCTCTTCCTACAGCATAAGTTATTGCCTTTGCTGCCATTGAACTGATACGACTTCCATTAATTGTTATGATATAAGGTATCGTCTTCCCTTCAAGCTGAACAGGCGCAACTAGCACATAGCCATCAGGTATAGACGAATCAAAGTAAGAATTTCTATACCAATAGACTTTCACACCAGCAATAAAAGCGTAAAATGCAATTTTTTCCAAAGAACAATCTCTTCCAAGAAAAGCTCTAAAAATGGCGATAGAAGCAGGAACCTCTTCAAGCCTTACAGCTTGAGTGCCAATAAGACGTTTCGTTTTAGGGTCAACAACACCAAGATCATTACTTATATTTTCTAACAATTTATAGAATCTATTGTAAGCTATAGTGAACTTTTCAGACGGGCTCTTCTTTTTATATTCTTCATACTGAGGAAGGTAGTAAGCATTTTGAATGATTTTAAAAAGAGAAAAGATCCCGTTACGATCTAATTTCTGAATTTCAGATTGAATTCTTTCTTTGACAGATACATCCAAATTTTCATATTTCGGTGCACCATCCTTTGTGTAAAGAAATGGTACTACTAATAAAAAATCGTAGATGGATCCTTTTCCATTTCTTACATCAATGCTTTGAAGTTGATCGATCTTTCTCATTTCTTCTTGAAAAGGCCTGAGTTGATGATCGTCTAACTGATTCAATATTTCAGCAAGCTTCAACTTCATCTCATCAACGAATTGATCTTTAACACTCCATACTTCTTTTGATTTTAAATATTCAAATCCAAAAGTAGGTAGAGGATGAATACTTGTTGGATTTGAATCATGACCAAGAACTAACTGATAATTTTTAATGGCTAGAGCATAGTCAAATGGATTTCGCTGGTATTCCATGGAACTATCTAAAAATTGAGGGTGCTTTTGTAAAATCGATGCAAAAAAATCAACAGCGTGCTCGGGCGAATTCAATTTTGGTGTCCAAGCCAAGCTTTGAATGGAATAAATACAAAGAATTAAGATTAAATAACTCACGGGTTTTCGTGTCATTTTGATTGTCCTTGTTTTACATCGATGATCGGAAGACAAGGCCCCAAATACCCAGGAACTGGATATTAATCAAGGCCTAAAATTAGAGATGGAGAGGATGTCTATAAACTGGCTTAGTTAAGAAAAGCGTTTACAGGACCTAGACCTTCCAGAAGGGAAGAGTT
>CAZFSX010000160.1:0-6538 GCA_964522115.1 uncultured Pseudobdellovibrionaceae bacterium
AAGATTAAGCGGAGGTCTTTATGGAAAAACGCTGGTTTCTTCTTAAAAGCGGCGTGGTTTCTGGTCCCATGAGCGAAAAAGAAATCAATGCCAATATTCAATCTCCTCAGGATGATTTACTTATCTGGGGGCGTGGACAACATGAGTGGATTCCTCCGATCAAATGGAAAAAATTCCTGGAAGCTCTAGAGGAAGATCAAGATAAGACTAAAATTATTTCTGAACGCATGTGGAAAATTCGCAATGGGCAAACAGAATTGAAACCCATGAGTCAATCCCAAATGATTCAATTTCTAAAAGACGAAAAAGATCTGTCTCAATATTACATATGGACAGATGGATATGATGAGTGGAAAGAAGTTTTTGCTGTTGAAAAAATTCTGGATGAAATCGGAGTCAGTCGTCGCGCTCACCCTCGAGTCCCCATCATGGGAACCATTACATGCGAAGCTCCCACCGGTGTAGTGATTCAAGGTCGAGCTCTTTCTATCAGTGAAGGTGGTCTTGGTATGAGCGACGCCAAAGGGGCACGCATTGGAGACAAATACAAACTTATTTTAAAAAGTCCTAATTTGTACACACCCATTCATGCCACAGGAGAAGTTGTCTTTATCGACCATGAAGGTTATGTGGGACTGAAATTCAACGGGCTCCACTCGGAATCTCGTGGAGCTATCATTGAATACGTCAAAAAGTTTTCAGAACTAAAAAAAGGTCTCTAATATCAAGAATGCGCGTACATGGAATCCTCAAAAACAGTCAGAGCTGTTTTAGCGCCCTCTCCCATCGCTATGATAATTTGCTTAAATGGAGTCGTCGTTACATCTCCTGCTGCATAAATTCCTTTCACTGAAGTGCGACCTTTTCCATCCACCACAATTTCACCAAAAGGAGTCAGGTCAACAACTCCTTTAAGGAATTGTGAATTAGGAACCAAACCAATCTGGATGAAGACACCATCCAATGGAATTGTTTTCTTCGTTTCACTGACTCGATCCAAATATTCTAAGGAATGAACCTTCTGCCCATCTCCATGAATGACAGATGTTTTTGCAGAAGTAATTATAGAAATATTGGAAGTTGCTTTCACTTTATCCACAAGAACTTTATCCGCCTTTAAGCTGTCTGCGTATTCAATAAGAACAACCTCTTTCACTATTGCCGAAAGATCTAAGGCAGCTTCGACTCCTGAATTTCCTCCACCAATGACGGCAACTTTTTTTCCTTTATAAAACGGACCATCACAATGAGGACAAAAAGCCACTCCACGACCCAAATATTCTTTTTCTCCAGGAATTCCTAATTCACGCCATTTTGCACCAGTTGCAACAATCAAAGATTTTGTTTGTAAAAATTCTTGAGTATTCAGAGTGATCTTCTTTTGGTCTTTATCTATGGAATCTACTCGACGATGTTCTAAAATATCAATGGGGTAGCTTTTTAAATGTTCGTGCAACTGATTTGCCAACTGAGGACCTTCAGTATATACCACCGAAATTAAATTTTCTATCCCCTTGGTCTCTTGCACTTGACCGCCAATTTTTTCTGCAATGATGGCTGTTTTAAATCCTTTTCTGACACTGTAAATGGCAGAAGATACTCCTGCTGGACCACCACCAACCACAACAACATCATATAATCCTAGGTCTTTTGGCTGAGGCACTGACTTGGAAGAATCTTTTCCAAAAACATCTTCTAACTTTGAAATCAAATCGATCAAATTGATGCGTCCTGAATGGATCATTTGATTATTTACAACAATGCTTGGGACACCTTGAATACCTAGCTTTTGAATTTCATCCTGAGCATAGACACCATCAATCATCTCATGTTGGAAGTCTGGATGAATTGTTGCCATTAAATTCAAAGCTTGAACAACATCGGGACAATTTTCACAGGTTAGGGAAATATAAGTTTGAATACGCACAGGACCGCGAATCCCTAGAATTCTTTGCTTTAAGACGTCTTCAGGTTGCTTTCCCTGCCCACTGGCGTTCAATATCGCTAAAATCAAAGACGTGAACTCATGCCCGGAAGGAATACCTCGAAAATGAATTCCTGTTGCTTGGTTATTTTTAAGAAGGCGAAAACGTGGAGTCATTGCCATCGTTTGCGATGAAGTGATGGATAGTTTTGGACTTGTGCTGACGACATCTTGAAGAAGATTCATCAATTCAGATTGATCTGCATGGGAACATGAATCAACTTCCATTTGAATGGACTGTGTCAGACTGGAGAAAACTGACTGTAATTGCGTTTTCAGATCTTGATCTAACATAAAAACTCCTTCTTAAAAAAAGGGCCTGCTGATCCTAGGGATCGCACAGGCCCATGCTTAAATTACTGAATAATTCAGAATTAGATTTTTCCGACTAAGTTCAAACCTGGTTTCAAAGTATTTGCACCTGGTTGCCATTTTGCAGGACATACTTCGCCAGGATGTGAAGCCACAAACTGAGCCGCTTGAACTTTGCGGTACAACTCATCAGCATTACGACCAATCCCGTTATCGTTAACTTCTGCTAATTTAATCATACCTTCTGGGTTCACCAAGAAAGTTCCACGGTAAGCCAATCCGGCCTCTTCAATATGCACACCAAAAGCGCGAGACAAGTGGCCTGTAGGGTCAGCAAGCATTGGGTATTTAATTTTTTTAATTGTCTCAGAAGCATCATGCCATGCTTTGTGAACAAAATGAGTGTCGGTGCTAACAGAGTAGACCTCCACACCTAACTTTTGAAACTCAGCGTATTTATCCGCCATATCACCCAATTCTGTTGGACAGACAAATGTGAAATCCGCAGGGTAAAAAAAGAAAATAGACCATTTTCCTTTCAAATCATTTTGAGTCACTTCTTTGAATGCCTCATTGTGGTACGCTTGAACTTTAAAGTCGACCACTTTCGTATTGATCAATGTTTGCATAAAATACTCCTTTTTGTCATGGATGGCTTGGTTGCCATTGTTTCTATAAATTCACTGTAAATCGAATAGGAAGAACTGTACAATCGATAATTTTTTTGATTCAATAGATAATATCTATTGCAGTATATGATTGAATTTTGACGCAAAACAAAGATCCTAAAATCCAAGCCAGAAGCCAAGGAGAAGTCATGATTTCAAAACTTAATTTTTCTTTAACTCAACTTGAATATATTCTTGCGGTGTACCGTTTGGGTCATTTTGCGAAAGCTGCAGAATCCTGTCATGTCACTCAACCAACCCTGAGCATGCAAATTCAAAAGCTGGAAGAAAATCTTGGAGGCGTGCTTTTCGATCGTTCTAAAAAACCCATTCTTTTGACTGAATTTGGTCAACAGGTCATAGAACAAATTCAATTGGTCGTTTTTGAAGCGCAAAAAATAAGTGAAATTTTAAAGGAGTCCCAAAGCGAAGAAATTCAAGGTCTTCTCACTGTCGGAGTTATTCCCACAGTTGCTCCGTACTTACTGCCCTTGATATTACCTTGGGTTGAAAAATTATTTCCAAATTTACAGTTACAAATGAAGGAACTTCAAACTCATCAAATACTTCACGCTTTAGAAACAGATGAAATTGATGCTGGAATTCTAGCGACGCCCACAAAATTACCAAAAGTCTTCGAAATTCCTATTTATTACGAACCTTTTTACGTTTTTTGCGGTAAAGATCATGAACTGGCGAAATCAAAAAAAATGAAAACTTCTCAGCTAAAATATCAAGACATTTGGCTTTTGGAAGAAGGACACTGCCTTCGTCATCAAGTGCTGGATGTGTGCACATTAAAAAAAGAAAAATCATCACAAACACGAAAATATAATTTCGAAAGCGGCAGTCTTGAAACTTTAAAAAGGATCGTTTCGTCTTACGGAGGCTACACACTGATTCCACAACTAGCAAAAAGCGAGGATTCCGAAAGTACCCGCACGATTCCATTTGAAAAACCCATCCCTTCACGTGAAATAGGATTGATCTACCGCCGAGAACACCACAAACGACGATTGATGGATGCCTTGATTCAAGCCATTCACGCAAGTCTTCCTAAAGACATTCAGCAAACGAAATCAAAAGAAATTGATGTTATTCCGATATAAGCGAAACATGAGATTCTAGGGTTTATCTTTCACTGCTTGAGTCTTTTGATTCTTCCGACCAGGCTTCACCGCAGGAAGATGTTCCATCTGATCAAGACCTCTCTTTCGAAGAACTTCTTGAGCTTCAAAAGAAAGACTCTGAAAGAATTGCTTTTTAGATTCTCGAAGATGTTCCCGTGCCCATCTTCTTTCTTGAAAAAATTCTTGTGGTTGAGGGAAAATTCTTGCAACATCTTCTTCGTTCTGATGATCAACTATATATTCACTTAAGATCTTGTATCTTTCTTGATAGAACTTTTGCTTTTCAACCGACGTTTCAATTTTTCTTTGACGGACCTTTGTCTTGGCTGCTTTTTTTGACTGATCTAACTTCTCTCGCTGACGGACAACTTTCCATGCCTGCTGAGTAATCAAACTTTTCCAATTAAGACCTCTTCTTTGGATGTGATGAAACCAATCATTCAAGGGGCTTCCTGCATTTTGGACAGGCAACCAATATTGATCTTTCTGATGTTCAATAATATATTCACTGAGCTGTTGAGCTCGTTGATAATCCAAAGCTTCTTGAAAAGAACCCTTCAAGTGTTTGTGTTCTAAAAATTCAATCACTTTCGCAGAAAGAGGCTGCCACCAACCCAGTGGGTAATTTCGTCTGAGAGCATGAAAGCGCGCATAAAAAATGGGATCTTCTTCTCTTTTTGGAAAAATCTTAGACAGATTCTCTTCCTTCAAAACACGTAAAAAATATTCATTCAGTTTATTATAAAATACGATATCGATATCTTCTGGAAAATAGGGTTTTCCGACCGGAATACTTTGATCAAACTGCCTTGTGATTTGCTCAAAAGAATCCTCCCTGACTTCACCCATTGACGTCGCAGGGCCCAGTTTTTCCATATTTTCTAATACTTCCGTATTCACTTTGACTGACATTTTGTCACGTAGATCGATAACCACAGGCATCATTTTTAAAAATTCGTCATTCGTAAAAACTTCATGAGCAATCAAATGTCGATACTGCAGAAGTGGAGCTGAACGCAAATGATATATGTCAGCGTTCTTATTCGGAACACGCAAGATTTTTTGATTGAAATCCAGGGATTGCAGAAATTTCAATATCTCCACAGCATCTTCTGGGTTGGAAACAAGGGTCAGCGTTCTGTAGCTTTGATAGAAACTTTTCAACGACAGAATAGGTTCAGATCCATGAATCAACTCTGACTGATTTGACGGAAACAGATTTTCACAAAGATCTTGATTGCCCTGTGCTACGACTGAAGACAATCGAAGACATAAAAAAATAAATACTGATTTCGCTATAAGCTGAATTTGGCTGCGCTTGAGCATAGCAACTTCTTTTATTTTCCTTTTTTTGGTTTCACGCCAGGAGTTAAGTGAGGTATTGTTTTGATCTGTGATAAACCCCGATTTTTTAGAACTTCTTGAGCTTTGGGAGACAATCCATAAATCCATTGTGTTGGTTTCTTTCGGATTTGGTCACGAGTCCATCTTCGCAACTCAAAATAATCTGCAGGTTGAGGAAAAAGCATAGCATTGTCTGTTTCATCTTTATGGCTCAAAATATATTTACTTAACTGTTTGTACAGCTGCCTTTGTACTTCAGCAATGTCTTCCAATGTTTTTTTTGTTTGTTCTAATTCCTTTTTTTCAGCTGTTCTCTGCTGAGCAAGCTTCTCTCTATGTTCGACAATCCTTCGAGCTTCTTCCGAAAGAAAATCTCTCCAATCAACTTTCGGATTTCTTTGACCTATCTTGGTGAACCAAATACTTAAATCATTCTTTTTTCCCTTTGAAATAAGATAGTACTTGTCATTTTGATGTTCGATAATATAGGCACTTAATTGCTGTCCACGGTAAATATCTACAGCAACTTGAAATGGACCTTTTAGGTTCCTTTGATCCAAAAATTCGATGACCTTGGGTGAAAGAGGTCTCCACCATCCGAAGGGATAGTTTTGACGAAGTTGGTAAAATTTCGAATACAATCCAGTCCCATCATCACTTTTAGGAAAGATGTTCAAGATATCCTCTTCATGGAGTCGTTCTAAGAAATACTTATTCAACTTTTCATAAAATAGATAATCAATCGCTCGAGGAAGATCTTCCTTCCCATTCGGTCCAATTTGTCTTACCAGATTTTTTGTTACTCGTTCCGATGGATCTAAAAAGATAGAGGAATCTTGTTCAAACCATCTTTGCGTGTTCATTGTTTGATTCTTTGAATGTAGCCAAACAATTTGCTGAAGTTCATTAACCGCAAGCACTGAATAGCTTTCAGGAGAAGGGAACATAGCAGACAACTGTGATAATAACTTTTTTGTTATATCTTCCGATCTGTCTTGGCGAAGATCTACGATCAAAGGGATGCCCTTCACAAAGGCATCTGTTGGTGCAACTTCTGTCGCCACGAGATGATTATATTTTTCTAAAGTTGTCATCCTGGT
>CAZFSX010000161.1:0-6532 GCA_964522115.1 uncultured Pseudobdellovibrionaceae bacterium
AGGTATTTCCCAACAAACGAATTTATTTGATCCATCGATCACGATGAAAACATGGAATGTAACAGACCCTGAAGTTTTATCAAAAATATGGACAGAACTTAAATTTTATTCTCGAGATATTAATTCCAGCGGACCCCGAATGCCAAAAACGCTGCGAAATGAAATGCAAATTGGGCAAGAAATGCGATTTTATTTTTCAAGTGAAAAAGGAACTCTTCGTCTGATTGTACGAAGGACTTCAGATGATTCTTGGGACGTGGGCATGAGCGAACTCTTGCCTAAGATGGATGAAGAATCGATGGAAAAAAGTGAACAAAACATCGTTTATACTCAGTTCGAACAAATAACTCTGGAAGTGAAGAAAACTTTGCCTGCCTATTATTTAAGGCAGTATCTTCGCCAAATAAAGAAACGTCTTTTCGTTCCAAAATTAAAAACAACAAGGCAAAAACTTGAAAAAGATTCAGGCCCTTTGTCGGGCCAGCCGTAGACACTCACGCAGAATCTCGTACAATAAAAGATATCAGCGAGGGTTTGATGACGGCATCTCCGAATTTTCCAAAGCTCCCCCATGGATGGGTGGAGCAAACCTATTTTATCAACAACGATCAGTTGTTCTTGCGCCTTTATCAAAATACTCAACCACAATCTCGGCGTGGTCTGTTTATTTTGCATGGCCACTCAGAACAGGGTGATCGGTACGAGCATTTTCCATACTATTTGCAAAACACAGTGGACCATATTGTATTGATGGATCTTCCAGGACATGGTCGATCGAAAGGATTTCGTGGACACATAAAATCCTTCGATGAATATCAAGATGCTTTTTTATTAGCTCATCAATTTATCAACAATGAAGTTTTGGGTCAGGGGTTCCAGTTTCATTGGCTTGGACACAGTCTTGGTGCAACGATTTTGCTGAAAATGTTGATGAACCAAAGTCTTCCAGAGCACAAGTCGGTGATCTGTTCCGCTCCTATCCTGGAGCTGGCATTTCCAGTTCCAGAATGGAAAAGAAAAGTGGCATTATTTATTGAGCCCATTTTGGGAATGCTTCCCATGACGAACGAGGCCGATTATAACTTTCTGACCCATGATATGAGCGTCGTTGAATATTGGGAGGACAGTCCTTATAATCATAAGACGGTTACACCGTCCTTTTACGTGGCTTTTCTTCGAGAAATGGAATGGCTCAAAACTCAAAAAGGACCAGTCGCGACTCATTTGCATTTTATGATTCCTATGAAGGATCGTATTGCGAACTCTGCGGTTTCGATTCAATGTTTTGATCGGATAAGGTCTCCTCAACGAAAAAAGTTACTGACAAAGTATGATAATTTCTTTCATGAGATCTTTTCAGAGATTCAAAAAGAAAAAGCATTCCAAGATTTGTCGAATTGGCTTGAAAGCATCGATTAAAAGTCGTAATTCCATGTCATGGAAAATACGAATTTAAAAAGCCAGTTTATGAAGCGTGCTATTGAACTCTCATTGCGAAATATGACCTCAAATGCGGGGGGACCTTTTGGAGCTGTGATTGTCCGCCAGGATAAGATTGTGGGAGAAGGATGGAATCAGGTGACTTCCACCAATGACCCTACCGCCCATGCTGAAGTGATGGCCATTCGAAATGCCTGCGCGAACTTAAACAACTTTGATTTATCTGATTGTGAAATATACACAAGCTGCGAGCCCTGCCCTATGTGTTTGTCAGCCATCTATTGGGCCCGATTAAAAAAAATATACTTTGCGAACACAAGAAAAGATGCCGCGAACATTGGCTTTGATGATGATTTGATCTATCAAGAAATCCCTAAAGAACTTGATCAACGTTTGATTCCGATGCTGCCTTTAGAACGGGAAGAAGCTTTGAAAGTTTTTTCCATTTGGCAGTCAAAAGCAGATAAAACAGAATACTGAGGACATCCATGAAAATTCACAGCACGGCAAAAGAAGCTCTACAAAAAATTCAATCCCATCAAACAGTTTTTATTCATGGTGCCGCAGCAACACCCCACCGATTGATTGAGGGACTGTTAGAAAGAGCCAAGGATCTTGAAAATGTTGAACTGATTCATCTTCACACAGCAGGAGATGCGGCTTATGCTGATCCTAAGTACGCTCGTAACTTTCGAGTGTCGAATTTATTTGTAGGCCCAAATATCAGGAAAAATTTTGATTTTGATCGGGTCGATTATATTCCTTGTTTTTTATCAGAAATGCCCGATCTTTTTCGTAGTGGCCGCAAAAAAGTACATGTGGCCTTGCTTCATGTCTCTTCTCCAGACGCCCATGGATATTGCACCCTTGGAACAAGTGTGGATACAGCTAAAGCTGCAGCTGAATGTGCTGATTATATTATTGCCCAGATCAATCCCCAAATGCCACGCGTTCACGGGGATGGGTTTATTCATATCGATGATATTAATGATGCAATAGAAGTGAATGAACCATTATCTTTAGGCCATTGCGAACCTGTTGGTGATCTGGAAAAGAAAATTGGCGCATCGATTGCAGAGTTGATTGAAGATGGTTCTACGTTACAAATGGGAATTGGAGCCATTCCGGATGCAGCTCTTTCATGTTTAGGAAATCATAAGGATTGATTTTGATTTTGGGGTTCTGTCTGAATTGTGGTCCATTGGACTTCTTCCCTTTTTAAAGAGCGGAGTGGTGACAAATTCGAAAAAAGCAGTTCATCCAGGTAAGACGGTTTCGGCTTTTGTGAATGGGTCGAAAGAACTTTATGATTTTATTCATGACAACCCTTCGGTCATTCAGTTGGAAGCAAGCTACGTCAATAATACGGCAGTCATTCGTCGCAATCCTAAAGTGGTCGCTATTAACTCGGCCGTTGAAATTGATTTAACTGGACAGGTTTGCGCGGACTCTGTGGGTTGTCGAGTGATCTCTGGTGTGGGTGGACAAATGGATTTTGTTCGTGGGGCAAGTTTGTCTCCAGGAGGAAAAGCTTTTTTTGCAATGACTAGTCGATCGAAAAAAGGGCAACCACGGATCGTACCATTTTTAAGACAAGGTGCTGGAGTTGTGACAACTCGGGCACATATCCACTTTGTGGCCACAGAATATGGAGTTGTTGATTTGTATGGGAAGACGCTGGGGGAAAGAGCAAAATTACTGATCAGCATTGCTCATCCAGAAGATCGTGAATCCTTACAGGCAGCATGGTCAAAAATTAAAGGCTAAGTTGTTTCGATTCTCATAACCGGACTTGTCGGATATGAGTTCGTCATGCAAGCTGAGTCTATGGGACTGTCTAAATTAATTCAAAAAAAGAAACTAAATGTTGTTGGCATCATGAGCGGAACCAGTCTGGATGGTATTGATTTTGTGTTGGTTGAAGCCACCAAGAAAAGTTCAGAGAATGTTCAAGTTCAGTATAAAGATCGTGTGCATGTTGAATTTCCAGAGCAGATGAAGTGCAAATTAGCACAGGCTGCTCGGCAAGAATTGAAAGTGGATGAGGTATCGATTTTACATCACGACCTTGGTCGATACTATGCTTCTTGTATGAAGGAAATTCTGAAAAAAAAGAAGTGGAAAGTCGATATTCTTGGTCTTCATGGGCAAACGGTTTTTCACGAACCTCCAAAGGCAACAACCCAAATTGGAGAGCCCTCTTATTTAGCGGCACTTGGTCGCTTTCCTGTGGTCAGTGATTTTCGAGTTGCTGATTTAGCAGTTGGTGGTCAGGGCGCGCCACTGGCAAGTTTGTTTCACCAAATAGCATTTTCGAACTCATCATCAGTAAAGTCAAAGACCTCAATAAAATCGTCAAAAAGAGAAGTTTTCAGCCTTCATAATTTGGGAGGCATCTCTAACCTCACTTTGATTGATTCTCAATCAGGAGTACTGCAGTCATTTGATACGGGTCCAGCCAATATGTTGATGGATCTGTATATGAAAAAAATTTCGAATCATGAGCAAGAGTGTGATTGGAATGGGCAGTTAGCATTTCAGGGAATTCCAAACCAAAAGTGGATTGAGCATCAACTGCAACAAGAATATTTCCAAAAAGAAGCTCCTAAAAGCTGTGGAAGAGAACAATTTGGAGAAGAGTTTTTAGAAAAAGCACTTCATCAGTTGGGACATGTTCCAAAACAAGACATCATGGCAACTCTTTGCGAACTCACGGCTCGAACAATTGCAGACAGTTACAAAAAACTTCTTATAAAAAAACCTACGCGTTTAATTTTATGTGGTGGTGGATCTTTGAACCCATTTTTAAAAAAAAGGATTCAATATCATCTCTCACGTCTTTCTGTGCAGTCCACTGGTGAGTATGGCTGGCACCCAATGAGTATTGAAGGGGCCGCCTTTGCGTTGCTTGCTGCCTACAGAATATGGGAAATTCCAGCCAATTTGCCAAAAACAACGGGAGCAAAAAAGAAGGTCCTGCTTGGTCAAATCACCCAGTTGTTCGCGTAGTCTTTGATGCAGATCTTGTGTTCATGAAAATATTTGCTACAATATAAAGATCCAAAGGAAATCCAATCATGAAGCCGTGGATATTTTTTATGATTCTTTTCATTTCAATATTGGGGCCTATTGCTTCAGTCGATGGGGCACAAGTCACAACAGAAAAGACCAGTAAAAAAGACCAACATGTAGATCTTTCGAAGAAAAAAAAATCAAAAGTCAGCGATCTTTTTGAGCAAAAGAAATTTTCTCAGTTAACCGAATCCTACAGTACGAACCTTGATCAACTTAATGCGGATGAGTTAACTCTTTTAGCCATCGCCTATGGTGAAATCAAAGATTATAAACAGATGTTGAAGATCATTGACTTAGTTGTTGGGCAACGGCCCGAAGAACCCGAAGCATTAAATATCAAAGCGATGGCTTTAATGAAGCTGAACAAAGAACGTGAAGCAATGGACCTATTAAAACACGCTCTTGAAATCAATCCTCGCTACGAGCCTGCCTATCATACGGCAGCAGAGTACTATGATAAGAAATCCAATCGCTATGAATTGAAGTTGTTATACCAAGACATGATCAAAAATATAGGAGAAAGATCTGAATATGTTTCTCAGCTTTGTCAGATTGCAACTTTAGATGGTCAGCATGATCAAGCAATTTATAACTGCAATCGTGGGGTCAGTCTGGATCCTTCCCGAGAGTCAAATTATGTCTACTTGGGGATTGTGTATAAGGATCAAGAAAAATGGAAAAGTGCAGAGGGGTATCTGAAGCGGGCTACGATCAAGTTTCCAGATTCTGAATTTACAAATTATTCTTATGCCAATTATCTTTTTGAAAGGAAAAACTTTATTGAGGCAAATAAGTATTTTGAAAAAGCCATTCGTGCGGATGTGAATTCTGCCCGTGCTCTGATTGGACTTGGGTTAACTTCGATTGAAGTGAATAAGCCAGCAAGAGGATATGAGGCTTTTAAAAAGGCATGTACACTCAAACAAAAGGAAGTTGTTTCCAGCATTCGTATAGCTTTGCAGGCCTTGCGCAAATCGAAAGATCAAGAAATGATCCAAAAATTCGAAATATTATCTGATCATTGCCTCTGATATGTTTCAAAATGAGACGTCAATCAATCACAAGACACATGTAGATTTGATTGTCAGTGAGTAGCAATAAAATACTTTTGAACTGGGAATAAATATTGCAAAATAAGGAATACAGGGGTGATCACGTGATACAAAGAATTCTGTTGTTTATTTTCATCCAAATATTATTTATTTCTTCCGTTCATGCCGTGAAACCCATGGCACTTTCAAAAGAGAGGTCGCTTATTTTAGGTTTTATTGCCGGGAAGGTGAGAAACTATCCAAAAACTACCCTTGGGGATCGCCCAGCTTATACAGTTGTTTATTCATCTCCCAATTATATGAATTATAATGCTTATATTCAGTCCAGGACAGCGCCAGCGAAGGCAAGTGCTTCAGTACCTGCTACGACTACTCCAGCTTTGAATTCTCGAAGCCCTGCCAGTGTTGACGGTAATTCTTCTGATAAAGCAGAAGAAAAAAGCCTGAAGTAAACTAGGCGGCCTTATTTTCACCATGAACAATTTGAACTAAGTGAATGACATTGCTTTCTAAGACAGAAGTTAAATTTTGAAGCTCAACTGAAGAGTGTGCTGTTTGCTGACTTAAAGCTGAGTTTTCCTGACTCATCTTATCTCTATCAGAAAGAGCTGTTGCAATTTGAGCAACACCATTCGCTTGCTCATCTGAAGCCATCGCAATTTCATTGATGAGTTCACCTAATTCTCGAGTTTTTTTACTGATCTCGATAAAGGCGGCTTCGCAATTCACAGAGACTTCTTCGGTATGTTCTAAGTGTTTTTTACCTTGTGATAAAATTTCGTCTAACTTCTTTTGACTGCGTTCGAGAATTTCATAAACAGTCGAAGTTGACTTGGAAAGAATTTCACTGATTTCTTTGGCGGCAGTTCCGCTCATCGTGGCAAGGTTTCCAACCTCTTCAGCAACAACGGCAAAACCTTTTCCGTGTTCGCCAGCTCTGGCCGCTTCAACAGATGCATTAAAGG
>CAZFSX010000162.1:0-6492 GCA_964522115.1 uncultured Pseudobdellovibrionaceae bacterium
AATCGATCGATGCTCCACAAGTTCTGCAATATCAGGATAATCTTCCATATCAGCAAACTTCTCATGTCCATAGATCGATAAATCCCCTGAAAATGAAATCATCTGCGGCTTTTCCCAAGAAAAACCCAAAGAAGCTTTTGCAGGAATATGATCCCTGGAGGCAATGCCCGTATAGTTATGAGATGTCGGAGTTTGCCCCGTCTCTACTGTCGAGTCAAAATAGGTCCCCTGACCAGCAATGGGAATCGATGGAAATCTTAAGTTGATGCCCATCTTCCAGTTATACGGAAGAAATTTCATATACCCAAGCTGAAAGACAATGGAGTTTTCCGTGATTGTTTTCTGTTCATTGAAAATTTTAAAATTACTTCCATTGATGGTTCGATCATTCACAGCTTTTGTTAAGTTTCTGGCTGTGTAATAGGCCGTCACACCTAAGGACTCGGTCTTTGAAATCTTTTTAGATATGGCACCACCCACCCATAAGGACTCATCAACATAAGACAAGGTCGAAGTATTTGTGTTATCGTTGTTGATGTCCCCCTGAAAGTTTTCATAATCAGGAACCACGATAGAAATCGCGGCCTTCCAATCCTCATAGGAAATCACACTTCCTGTGGTCGAGGGCAAAGATCGAAAAAAACCTTGATTCACGCGCAAAGAGGCCTTCGTAAAATCTTCTAGATCTCCATAGACTGTATCAAATTTTTTATAAATTCCCACGGCGGATGAAAAACTCTTCCCCTTCAACCAAGCTAAGCCTGCAGGATTGTACCACGCTAAAGCTGAAGCATCCCCTACCATGGAAGTGTAAGCCCCGCCCATTCCCGAAGCCTGATCACCGATAAGAATAGAATTGTAATTTCCAAAAGCGGCCTGAGATGTTTCCGAATGAAATGCAAACCCCATCAGCAGCACAAACAAAAGTGAGCGCAAGGAAAAAACCTTTGGTTCAAAAAGAAAAAAGTATTTCATTCTTCTATACCGACCAACCACAAATTTTTGCAAAACTGATCGCTTGCAAAGAAGCTCCGCCCACAAGAAAGCCATCAACATCAGGAACCATCAAAAGCTCTTTCGCATTTTCGGGCTTCACGCTGCCGCCGTACAAGATAGGAGTTTGTGCCGAAAATCCATGCTGATTCAACCATTCTCGAATCCAACCGTGAGCCTGACGAACTTGTTCAGGCAATGCCACACGTCCCGTCCCAATGGCCCAAACAGGTTCGTAGGCAATGTAAACCTGTTGACTTGGGGATACCCCCTTCAAAGACTCTTCCAGCTGCGTTTGCAGAACTGTCTGAGTGATTCCCTCATCCCTTTGCTGAAGACTTTCGCCAAGACACAACATCGGAGTTAAGCCCTGCTGCAAAGCCATCTTCATTTTTAAACTTAAGAATTGATTGGATTCATGAAATAAAGTGCGACGTTCGCTGTGTCCAATCAGAGCAAAACTGGCTCCCATTTTTTTCAGCACACATGCCGAAGTTTCTCCTGTGAAAGCGCCTTCTTTTTCACTTGAAATATTTTGAGCTCCCCAAAATAAATTTTTTGATTGAAAGGGATGAACCGCAGAAGCAACAGATTCAGCACATAAAGCCATCGGAAAAATCAGAATTTGGTCCTGATTTTTATCCAGTGGAACCAAAGGCAAGAACTCTTGAAAAAAAGTTCGCGCCTCTTCCGGTGACTTATTCATTTTCCAATTTGCTGCAAATACTTTCATCCCCCACCCACTTCTTTTATGATTAATTTCGAATGCGACTGCGCAAAACTTCTAATCCAGGAAGCTTATCACCTTGCAAATATTCCAAGGACGCTCCACCACCGGTTGAAATATGAGTCATCTTATCCGCATATCCAGAGGCCTCTGCCGCGGCGGCAGAATCACCACCACCAACAATTTTCATTCCAGTATTGGATGCCAAAGCTTCCGCGATGGCAAAACTACCTTTGGAAAAAGCTGCAGATTCAAAAACACCCATGGGACCATTCCAAAAAATAGTCTTTGCTCCCGCCAATGCCGCCTTATAATTGCGAATTGTCTGAGGACCAATATCAAGACCCATTTCTTCAGCCTCGATACTTGCTGACGTCGTCACACGACCTTCTGTGCTTGAAATACTTTTGGCCACCACATGATCCACAGGCAACAAAAGAGTTTTTTGACGAGCTTCCACTCGCGCAATCATTTCTTTGGCATAGTTCAACTTGTCACCTTCAACCAATGACTTACCCACGTGAATACCCTGTGCCTTCAAGAAGGTATAAGCCATGGCTCCGCCAATCAGAAAACCATCCACCACATCAATCAGTTTTTCAATCACAGCAATTTTATCGCTGACTTTCGATCCACCCAAAATAGCCAAATAAGGTTTCGCTGGATTTTCTAACAACTGATCCAACATTTGAATTTCTTTTTCGATCAGAAATCCAACGCCCTTTTCTTTGATCAATTCTGGTAAAGCTGAAATGGTTGCATGGGCACGATGACTTGCACCGAAGGCATCATTTACATAAACATCTGTGAAACTTGCAAGATGCTGAGCAAACTCCATGCTGTTCTTTGTTTCACCCGGTTCGAAACGCACATTTTCCAGAAGAATGATTTGATTCTTTCTCATGGTTTTCAAAAGTTCTTTGACCGCATGGGATTTAGGTTCTTCCACCAAAATCACTTCCACGCCCAAAAGTTCTGTCAAACGAGCCGCCACAGGTTCTAAAGAAAACTGCGTATCTTCGGCTGTTTTTGGTCGCCCCAAATGCGAAGCCAAAACAATCCGAGCTCCAGCCTCAAGTGCGTACTTGATGGTGGGCAAGCTTGCTGTGATCCGCGTTTCATCCGTAATTTTTTTATTTTCCAAAGGAACATTCAGATCCAATCGCAAAAATAACGTGCGATCTTTCAATTCCAAATCCCGAATCGTTTTGATTCCCTTAAGTCCCGCCATGATTAAAGTCCCTTTTCAGCCATATACAAAGCCATATCAATCATACGATGACTGAATCCAGTTTCATTGTCGTACCAAGACATCACTTTCGCCATTCGAGGTCCAACAACCATTGTCGTTGCTAAATCCACGATGGAACTGTGAGTATTTCCGTTGAAATCCACACTGACCAAAGGCTTCGCTTCCACTGCCAAAATGCCTTTCAAAGATCCTTCAGCTGCTTGAGTCAATGCCTGATTGATTGCTGCAACACTGACGTCTTTTTTCGCAATCAATGTAAAATCCACCAAAGACACATTCGGAGTCGGCACACGCACAGAAAGACCGTCGATCTTTCCCTTCAACTCTGGAAGCACAACTCCCACAGCCTTTGCCGCACCTGTTGTTGTTGGAATCATGGATGTTGCTGCCGTACGAGCTCGGCGCAAATCTTTGTGAGAAGAATCTAAAATACGCTGATCGTTGGTGTAAGAGTGAACAGTTGTCATCACACCATGCTCAATTCCAAAACTTTCATGCAAAACTTTTGCAAGGGGAGCTAAACAGTTTGTCGTGCAAGAGGCATTACTGACGACCAAATCAGCCGCTGGATCATAGGAAGTATGATTCACTCCGAAAACAAAAGTTTTATCCACACCCTCGGCTGGTGCAGAAATCATGACTCTCTTTGCTCCGTTTTTGACATGGATCAATGTATCTTCTTTTCCGCGAAAGGCACCTGTGCATTCCAAAACAACATCCACTCCCCACTCTTTCCAAGGAATTTCCGCAGGATTTTTACAAGAGGAATAGTTTACTTTTTTCCCATCCACCAGAAGGCTCTTGCCCTCGGTACGAACATCCTTGTTGTAAATTCCATGGGTGCTATCGTAGGTCAAAAGATGAGCAGATCCCTCGACACTATCTAAACTGTTGATACCAACGATATCGACTTTATCAAAACCTGCACGGAATAAAACACGACCAATACGTCCAAAACCATTAATACCGACACGAAGACGAGACATTGTACACTCCTTGACTGTGATGAGTTATGAATGACTTTAGAATGTCTGCCTTGGAAGTGAAAAAGGCAATCTCTTGCGTACCGCTTCTTTTTGAATCGCAGGAAAGAACGACGGACTTCGCAAGAAAAAAATCTCAACGACGGACAGGAACCGCCGCAGCTGGTGCCGCTTCTTGAGAGCACTCATACAAACGCAGCAACCGAGCATTAAAAAAAGTCCCTGCTTTTTCTAAATCCCAGAAGGGATAGGGGTAAAACTTCGCCTCAACGCACTGTCCCTCTTTTGCAACTGCCCATTGTCGATCCTGAGCTGACGATGTGTAGATTTCTCCGCTGCTGGTTTTGATAGCGACAGCAAATGAAAATAAAGCAGGAGATAACCGCGATGTCGGAACGCCCACACTTTGCATCAAAGCCACATTGATATCAATACGCTCCACCTTTTCAATTTTCCCGTGAATATTTTTAGAAAAAATATAGCTGTAATAACGAAAAAATCCCCAGATAGGAGCTGCTAAAATCAGCAAAACAAAAAAGATTTTCAATAAACGTCGTAAGATAAACATAGAACCTCTTTATGGTGGATGATGATGTTAGTAAGATCATCCCCAAGGTTCAAGATTTTTATTTAAGCGACAATCCCCAAGTCCCTGGCGGGTGCGATCGTCAGCGTCAAGACGTAGATGGTTCCGTGATCCGCAGGAAATTCTTCTTTCGTTTTTGATTGAATGGAAATATCTGCCTGCATTTTATGTAAAAATGTTCTGACAATCGGCATTCCAAAGCCAGTCCCACTTTCCCCTTCCGTCCCCTGACGGGTTGTTGGAGCCGAGGCATCAAAGATGATTTTCATGATGTCCGCGGGAATACCAGTTCCATAATCCTGAATTCGAAGCTCCACTTTTTCTGAATTTAAACACTTCGATGAAATTTGAATTTTCTGTCCGATGGAAGAAAACTTGATGGAGTTGCTGATCAAATTGCCAAGCACCTGAGTTTCAAATCCCACCCGGTAGCCTGATATATAAATATCTTCGTTGACATGATTTTGAATCACCAATTGTTTTGCGGTCAAACGTTCTTCCATTTGCGCCAAGGATCTTTGTAAACAATCTTTCAAGTTCAATGCTTCAATGCCATTGGCGGACTTGCCACTTTCAGCAGCCTCCATCTGTCTGACGGAGTTGATGATATCTGAAATTTGCTTCGCAGATTTTTCTATTCGATCCAAATTCTTAGAGGAGTGATGCAGCTTTTCCAAATCCACTCGACTGAGAATACTGCTCAAGGGATTCACAATGTCGTGACATAGAACTCGCAAAAGATCTCGGATTTGATGATTTTTTTTATCGATGTCCTGCTCTTTTTTTTCTTTCAACAACAGATAGGCAAGGACAACAATATAACCTGCAATCAGCCATCCGTAGCTCAGCAAAGCTTGTGTCCATAAAAAACCCGTCTGCGTAATCAGCTGGGGAAACGGATAACCATCAAGTTCCGCAACAAAAAAAATCAGTGAAGCTGTCATACTCAGAACCGACCAAATAAAGGCCGCCATCTTTCCCGTAGTCATTCCGGCAAGAAAAGGTAAAAAACCAAACCAAATAAGAATATTGGAACGAAAACCACCTGTAAAATATGAAAACGCAGCTTGATGAAGAAGCCCCGCCATCAAGGTTGTTCCCGTGGCAAGAAAATATGGAAGTCCCCAACGCACAATCAAAGGGCTGAATAAATGGACAATACTGCACACAAACCCGACGATGGCTGGCAAGGGATGATCGACGTAATAAAAAGCAACAAAGGCATACGACCACATCAATCCCGATGTCGCAATGGTTGCACACAAGTAGGTATGAGCATATTCGGGATTCAACCCTTTCCGATTTTCAGAAAGAGCCTTGTCAAAAAGGAAATGATACAATTGAAAATAGACTTGAATGATTTTTTTCACACTTCTACTTTATCAATGTATGAGGATGTGACTACTGGACTCTCGACCAAAAGATAGGAAATATTTTCGTCTTTACGAAACTTTTATCAGATCTTCAGAATTCTATCTGCTCCTCAGTAAAGATTCCTTCACTGGTAGCCCTTGAAATAAAAAAACCTGCTTGAAGGATTGAAAAAACTCCTCCAAGCAGGCCGATGGTTGAAACTGTTTTTAAAAACTATTTCGCTAATGAAATTTCGATCATGCGAGCGGATAGTTTATTGATCTGCTCCTGTTGGCTTTGCATTTTTTCAGACAAGTCTTTGATTTGTTCTTGAATGGCTGCAGTATCTGCACCTGCTGCAGATTTCTTCGCAACTTCAGATTGAAGAGAAGTCAGCTGAGCCTGCATCTGTTGCTGAGATTGAGTCATGTTTTGTTTTAATTCTTCCAAAGCTTTCGTCAACTTTGCAAGATTTTGCTCGATCACTTCCACGCGTTCTGCAGTTGTTAGCTGCTTGGGAGCAGCTTGTTCTGCCACTGCCTGTGTCGAAGCTTCAAGAGTTGCACTTTTCTTGCCTGTCACTTTGAATTCAGCGATA
>CAZFSX010000163.1:0-1921 GCA_964522115.1 uncultured Pseudobdellovibrionaceae bacterium
CGACTTCTGCGAGCTGGCCGTGCGCGGCTGCGTGTCGGAGCTCGGACGGCTCGACGTGCTGGTCAACAACGCCGCCTACCAGCACCACGCCGACTCGCTGCTGGAGATCGACCGCGAGCAGTTGGCCCTCACCTTCCAGACGAACATCTGCAAAGAACCGCTTGTATCTTTTAATCAATGTTCCCTGCAAAAGCTCTGACGACCATCTCATAAACTCTCCTTCGATGAAAAAAGAATCAAACTAGCGAATTCTCCGCACCAGGACTAGTTTTTTTTATTTCGCACTTGATCTGCTTTACCCGCAAGCCTAGAATCTGACTCAACGATGAGCAGCAAGCAGAACTTAACTTGATTGTTCTGCTCTATTCCAGGGGGAGAATTGATTGTGATTCGATACACTCCTATTTTTATTTATTTTCTTCTTGCTCCTTTTTTTTCATCTGCTGTTTCTTGGGCTAGCTATCGGGAAACATGGGAGGAAGAAAAGTCAAAAGTTCGCACAAAAACAGGCCACAGCTTTTGCATTCAAGACCCAGCTCTGCATAAGATCGTAGGAGATAAGCCACAACGCTTGGTTCGCCTGGCTTCCGTCAGCAAAGTTTTTACCAGCTACTGGGCACTGATGACTCTAGGCCCCTATCATCAATTTTCAACCACATTTTCCTACGATGCGAAGACTAAAAACCTTCTTATTTTAGGTTCGCGAGATCCTTTTTTCTCCGCAAGCTCGCTTTTATGGGCGATGGCTCAACTGAACCTGCAGGGCATTTCTGAAATCAATGAAATTCAGTTTAATTCTGATTTTAAACTCTTCTTAGAGTTCGAAAACCCAAGAGAAAGACATTCGACCATTGGAGTTGAAGGAGGAATCACTTCTGCCAGAACAAAAGATGGCCTGATGAAAGCCTTTCAAACAGATCGTTGGTCCCAATATATTCAACAAACATATACCAATATCCAAAAACAAACATCGGGATCCATTCAACTTCCAACGCAATTAAAAATGAAAGTCAAATCCGTAGTCTTTCGCCCCGATCTTCACGTTGTTCCCTCTGTGAACGTCACTGTTCTTTCCCAACCACTCTTTAAGTACCTCAAAGAAATAAATATTTTCTCTTTGAATTATCCATCGGATGAACTTTTTAATATGTTGGGAGGTCCGGTTCCAGCAAAACGCTTTTTTGAAAAGGAATTGGATTTTGATAAATCCGATCTTCAAATGTTCACAGGATCTGGATTACCTCTTGGCAAAGGTCGGCGACGTTTAGAAAATATCGGATCCTGCTTGTCCTTCTTGAAAGTCATTCAACTTCTTGAAAACAAACTCCAGGAAGTAGATAAAACTTTACCCGAAGTGATGCTTGTCGGAGGCGTGGACAACGAGGGTACTCTTCGTGGTGTTTACTCTTTAGAAAGCCTCAGTGGTGCAGTGATTGCTAAGACCGGTACAACAAATACCGCGATTACTCTTGGAGGAAAACTATCAACTCAGCAAGGGCCAGCATATTTTGGACTTTTTTTTGAAGTACTTTCTCCCGCTTTTCGATCAAAAGCTCGTCATGTTCGAGACGAAATGGTCGAAGCGATGATGGAAGACTTGCGTGGCAAAGTCCCCGTCGAATATACGAAACAACACTTTCTTCCTTTTTACGTGGCGAACGAAATCTCCCATCAGCTTCCGCCTGACCCCCCTGGAGCCCTTGAATGAAATCCAACTTATGTCTATTTATTTTGACCTTTCTGTGCCTGCAACCATTCAATACTCTGGCTCAACAGAAGACTCCAATCTTGGACTCATCATCTTCATCGCTCAACTCCCAAGAGGAGCCGATCAGCCCCATTTCTGAAGCAAGAGATTACCCAAGTCGATTGCTCCAAGCGATTGAAGATGAAGATGTTGCCCTCTTTTTAGCGAATGTCT
>CAZFSX010000163.1:1931-6468 GCA_964522115.1 uncultured Pseudobdellovibrionaceae bacterium
CGGATCCTGCTCAGTTGAATCTTGCGGATGAAGATGGGATGACTCCGTTGATGCTAGCAATCGAAGAAAATCTTCCCTGGTATGTGGAAAAAATATTGGAACAAAAGCCAAAACTTGATCTTAAAAATGCAGCCAAAGATGATGCCATTTTACTTGCAATCTATACGCTCAACGCCTCGATAGTAAAAATGGTATTAGAAGCAGGAGCCCCATGCCTGGGTGTTAAAGACAGCGAGCAACAAAGTCCTTGGATGATCACAGCTCGCAGTAACGCCTATCACCTGGTTCCTTTTCTTAAAACCTACTGCGCCGCAGATGTTGATCTGCAGCACACTCGTACTGGAAAAACAGCCCTCATTCTTGCTGCCCAAAAAGGAGCCCTCAAGACCTATGACTTACTGCTTAAGGTCCCGTCAAACCCTAAAATCAAAGATAAGTCGGGAAAAACAGCCTCGGATTATATTGTCAAATGGGCCAAACCCCGCAAAAAGATCAGGTGATTTCCCCCCCACTTCTTGCTAAGAAAATTCCTTCTTGATTTATCAAACAGCCTCTTCATACTGTTAAGGAAGGAAGTCTATGGCCAACTCATCCACCACCTCGGATCTGAACTCCGATGAATCACTGACACTGTCCTCATCGACGGAAAATTCTGCACAAGAAGCAGAAACCTCGCCGTCTCAACCTCTTGCCTATCCAACACGAGGAAAAGCAACTTTAAATAAACCAAATTGGCTGAAAGTTCGTGCTCCTCATGGAGAAAACTATCACCGCATTAAAAATCTTCTTGGGGAACAAAAACTGGCCACCGTTTGCGAAGAGGCACGATGTCCTAACATCGGAGAATGCTGGGGCGGAGGAACCGCAACATTCATGCTGATGGGAGATACTTGCACTCGGGGTTGCAAATTCTGTCACGTCAAAACAGGAAATCCCAAGGGAAAAATTGATGATTTTGAGCCCGAAAAAGTTGGATACTCCATTGCTCAAATGGGCTTGGATTATGTGGTTATCACCAGCGTAAATCGGGACGATATGCCAGATCAAGGAGCGCAGCACTTTGCTCGTACCATTCGAACAGTGAAAAATCTGGATCAAAAAGTCATTGTCGAGGTTTTGACTCCTGACTTTCGAGGCGATGCTGATTTAATTCGCAAGCTGGTCGAAGCAAAGCCCGATGTCTTTGCACACAATATTGAAACCGTAGAGCGTCTGACTCCCAAAGTTCGTGATCCTAGGGCAACCTATCGTCAGTCCTTGGACGTACTGAAAACAGTTAAAGAACTCGACCCTACTCGTTACACAAAAAGCTCCATCATGCTAGGACTAGGAGAAACAGACGAAGAGGTCATTCAAGCTCTTCAAGATCTTCGATCTGTAGGTTGTGATGTGGTTACTTTTGGACAATATTTACAACCAACCGAACGTCATTTACGAGTGATTCAGTTTTTATCTCCAGAAAAATTTAAGGAATGGCAAAATACGGCAGAGCAAATGGGCTTTTTATATGTTGCCAGTGGTCCTTTGGTTCGAAGCTCATATCGAGCTGGTGAATTTTTTATGAAAGGCATTATTGAAAAACAACGAAGGGAGCAAGAAAGTGGCAACAACTGAAGTGAAACTTCCAGAACTTGGTGAAGGTGTGACTGAAGGAGAATTGGTCAAGTGGCTCGTCAAAGTTGGCGACACCATCAAACCCGATCAAGCTGTCGCAGAAATTATGACAGATAAAGCGACCGTCGAGGTTCCTTCTCCTGTTGCTGGTGTTGTGAAAGAGGTTCGTTTCAAATCTGGCGACATCATTCAAGTCGAAAAAGTTATTCTCCTTCTGGATGCCGCTGCGAATGCATCATCAGCTACAGCCGCAGCTGAGACAAAATCCAACAACTCACCTCAGCCAACCACTCCCCCTCTATCGGCGACTTCTTTAGCTCATACTCCCAAGTCTGCAGTCATCCATGGCTCTACACAAGGAACAGCCACTGCTGTCCAGCCACCCGTGGCTGAAAGCCGAGTCTTGGCAACTCCATCCACTCGCAAATTGGCAAGAGAAACAGGAATCGACATCAATCAACTGACTGGGACAGGCCTGGCTGGACGAGTCACACGAGATGATGTTCTTGCAAGAACAACAGGAGTATCTTCGACCAGCTCCCAAACTAGCCCTTCACCTTCAATTGCAAAACCTGCAGCAACGGTGATCAAACCTAGTTTTATCTCAGGAGTTCAGGCTCAGGAAGAACGAGTACCTCTTCGTGGAATTCGGAAAAAAATCGCTGAAAATATGCAGCTCTCGAAATCTATTATTCCACATTTCACATTGATGGACGAGGCTGATATTACAGCCCTGGTTGCATTACGTGAGTCTTTAAAATCAGTGGCTGATAAGTACCAAACAAAAATCACCTATCTTCCTTTTGTGATGAAATCTTTGATAGCGACAGCTCGCGAATTTCCGATGGTGAATGCAAGTATTGATGATGCCGCCAGCGAGATCGTTTATAAAAAGCACTTCAACATTGGATTTGCAGCAGATACTCCCAATGGATTGGTTGTCCCAGTCATCAAGAATGCAGATCAAAAAACATTATTGGAACTTTCGATCGAAATTTTGGACTTAGCAAAAAGAGCTCGTGATGGAAAATTGAAACCTGAAGAAATGAAGGGCGCAACAATGACCATCACAAATATCGGTTCTGTAGGTGGAACCTACGCCACTCCAATTATCAACCACCCTGAAGTGATGATTTTAGGAATGTATAAAATTCAAGACAAACTGGTCCTTGAAGAAGGACAGGTGAAAGTGACAAAATCCATGAACTTCACCATCACAGCTGATCATCGTTTGGTGGATGGAGCTGTTGCAGCTAACTTCTTGAAGCAATTTATTCAACGTCTACAAAATCCGGGCGTGATGATGATGGATATGATTTAACCAGGAAGCCAGAAGGGATTGTTATGAGCCAAAGTTTTGATGTTGTCGTAATTGGGGCTGGTCCAGGTGGTTACGTAGCTGCCATTCGATGCGCTCAATTGGGCTTAAAAACAGCCATTGTTGAACGAGAGTTTTTGGGCGGAGTATGTCTGAATGTGGGGTGCATCCCATCGAAGGCAATGATTTCTGCCACCCACTTCCTTCATCGCGCAGAACATGATGCTGCAGAGATGGGAATAGAGATTGGCAAAATCTCTGTTAATATGAAGAAGCTGCAAGAGTGGAAATCTTCCGTGTGCGATCGAATGTCATCGGGAGTTGGACAGCTCTTGAAAGGAAATCAGGTACAAGTGATTCGCGGTCAGGCCGAATTTCTTCAACCTCAGCTTTTAGAGGTTCGATCTGAACAGGGTACCCAGCAACTCACAGCAAAAAACTTTATCCTAGCAACAGGATCTCGTCCTATACAGATTCCAGGATTTGAGTTTGACGAAAAGACGGTTCTGTCTTCCACTGGAGCCTTGGCTCTGGACAAAATTCCAAAAAGCTTAGCGGTTGTTGGTGGAGGATACATTGGCTTAGAAATTGGATCTTTCATGTCAAAGCTGGGTACGGATGTCACTGTGATCGAGGCCACGGATTCGATTTTGAGTGGTGTTGTGGACCCTGAGTGCGCTCAGGTTGTAGCAAGAAAACTCCAAAAGAATAAGATCAAAGTTGTTACAAAGGCTTTGGCCAAATCTTTCAAAAAATCAGCAGAGGGTGTTCAAATTTCTGTAGATATCCAGGGGCAAGCAACACAACAGATCGCTGCAGAAAAAATTTTAGTCACTGTAGGGCGTCGTCCAAACTCAGATCAGTGTGGCCTGTCCAAAATTGGTATTTCTATTGATTCCAAGGGTTTTGTGCAGACAAATGCTCAACGTCGAACATCTATTCCTCATATTTTTGCTATTGGGGATCTTGTGGGACAACCAATGTTAGCTCACAAAGCCAGCCATGAGGGCGTACTTGTTGCGGAGGTCATTGCTGGTCATAATCGAGCTTATGACGTGAAAACGGTACCAGCTGTTGTCTTTACTGATCCAGAAATTGCAAGCGCAGGAATGCTTGAAAGTGAAGCTCGAGCTAAGGGAATGGATATTCTCGTCAACAAGTTTCCATTTGCAGCGAATGGTCGTGCAGTTTCATTGATGGAGACTGAGGGATTCGTCAAAATGATTGCCGATAAAAAGACACATGTGCTGCTGGGAGTTCATATTGTGGGACCAGAAGCTAGCAATCTGATCTCGGAAGCTGCCTTAGCTATCGAGATGGGTGCTCGCCTGGAGGATCTATCATTGACGATCCATCCTCATCCAACCCTTGGAGAAACCATGATGGAGGCTGCAGAGGCAACTCTAGGTCACGCCATTCATATCCTACAGAAGCCCTTAAAAACAAAATAGACTCTTCTTTCCAAGAGAGAATCCCGCGGCATCTCCTTGAGGTTTAATTTCAACCTCAAGGAGACAACCAACCAACCAACCAACCAACCAACCAACCAAACAACCAACCAACCAACCAACCAACCAACCAACCAACCAACCAACCAACCAACCA
>CAZFSX010000164.1:0-6405 GCA_964522115.1 uncultured Pseudobdellovibrionaceae bacterium
TTACCAAGGTAAAAAGATCAAAATTCATCAGACTCGCTGCCGTTTTGATGGACCTTCTTTGCAGGTCAGCCAAGTGCAGGTCCAGGGATCAGAACTTTTTGTGGGAACATCCGAAGGAGTTCTTGAAATTTTAGAACTTCAGCCGGAATCTAAAAAAAGAATGAAAACCCAAGAGTTTCTAACAGGAAACACTTTGCGATCAGGAGATTTTTTTGAGACCCCAGAAAATCGCACCTAGTTTACTTTCCGCAGATTTTTCGAACCTTCAAGCTGAAGTCCAACGTGTCACTCGGGCAGGGGCTGATTGGCTTCATGTGGATGTGATGGATGGACATTTTGTTCCCAATATTACCATTGGCCCCGTCGTTGTTCAGTCTTTGAAAAAAATTAGTCCTTTGCCTTTGGATGTTCATTTGATGATTGAAAATCCAGAATTCTATGCCGAAGCTTTTTGCAAAGCGGGGGCTGATTATCTGACATTTCATATCGAAGCGACAAAAGACCCTGGGGCCTTGATTCAAAAAATCAAATCTTTAGGAGTTCGAGTGGGGATCACTTTACGTCCAAGGACGGCCTTGGAAGAAATCTTGCCTTGGGTGGATAGGGTGGATTTGGTTCTTGTGATGACGGTGGAGCCTGGTTTTGGTGGTCAGAGTTTTATGCAGGATCAGGTGGTGAAGATTCAGCGCCTTCGGCAGTATGTGGATCAAAAGCAATTGCACGCCTTGATTGAAGTGGACGGGGGAGTGAATGATCAAACCGTACAGCACTGTCAGGACTGCGATGTCTTGGTCGCTGGAAGTTTTATCTTTCAAAAGGATGCTGCGAAAGCAATCCAGGCCTTAAAAAAATTCTCAAAATGAGAAATTATTTTCAAAAATGACGCAAAAAATTAAGACCATGAAAAGCATCATGACTTCCAGATAGCGCTTTGATTTGGAGCACTTCGAAGGACATGCTGGCGAATCTGTGCTGGGAAATTTTCGCCAAGCAGGTAAGATCAAGTCATAGGGTTTTCTATTTCGTGGGAGAAACAGAGAACGCATATGAGTTCACGACAACATCTGCGACGTTGCCATGTTTGTGGTTATGTCAATCAGGTCAAAAATGGCACTGTGGAAAAGTGTGAACATTGCAACAAAGCCTTTTCAAAATTTTATTTTTTTGAAGAGTCCAATGTTGAAGGAATCACTGAAAACGGCGGAATTAAGATGCGCTCATGGAGCGAAAGCTTACGTCGATCTCAAGATTTTCAGCCCATCTGGGGGCTGACTGCTTTTTGGGAAAATGATCACTAAAGATCAAAAACCTTTCCAGGATTCAGGATGCCATCAGGATCAAAAAGTTTTTTGATCCCTTTCATCAGAGTGATTTCTTCGGCCGAACGAGTGAAGTGAAGAAACTTTTTCTTCGTCAATCCAACACCATGTTCTGCGGAAATACTTCCGTGGTATTTTTGAATGACGGTGAAAACATTTTGATCCACCATCTGGCAGGATTTTACAAATTCTTCTTTGGTCATACCCTCTGGTCTTAAGATACTGATATGTAAATTTCCATCGCCAATATGACCAAACCAAACAACTTCATAGGTTGGATAATTTTTGGAAAGAACAGCATCCAAATCTTTCATCAAAGATGGAACATCAGAAATTTTAACGCTGATATCATTTTTATAAGGCGAATATTTGGAAAGAGCTTCGCTGATATCTTCTCGGAATCTCCAGAAGATTTTCGACTGTTGTTCGCTTTGGTTTAGGACTCCATCTTGAACCCAGCCTTCTTCTAACACCTTTTCAAAAGCTTCTAAGATTTTTTCTTCTTCTGTTGATGATGGGCATTCAACTTCTGCCAATAAATAATATTGACTGACAGTTTCTAAAGGTCTGGCCAGACCCGTGGATTGAGCGACATAGTCCATGGCTTTATTGGAAAACATTTCAAAGGCTGTCAAAGGAAGATGGCGCTTGAAGTGAGAAAAGATTTTCATCACGGCATCCAAGTCATCCACGCCCATCAGTAGCACGCGAAGAGCAGCCGGAGGATTCGTTAATCGAACAGTGGCCTGAGAAATAAATCCTAAAGTTCCCTCTGCTCCAATGAAAAGCTGACGAAGATCATAGCCTGTTGCATTTTTAATCAAGGATTTATTCAGTTCTAAAACTTCTCCAGAACCCGTGACAACGCGAAGGCTTGCCACCCAGTCACGCATCATTCCGTAACGAAGGACTTTGATGCCCCCAGCATTTGTCGAGATATTTCCACCAATTTGACTGCTTCCACGGGAAGCAAAATCAACAGGAAAGTAAAGTCCTTTTTCTTCCGCAAATTTTTGCAAAGATTCTGTGATCACACCAGGTTCCACAGTGACTGTGTTGTCCATGGCATTGAAGTCCAAAATGCGATTCATTTGTTCCATGCTGACGACAACTTCCCCCTTCGTTGCGCAGACGGCTCCGCTAAGTCCAGTGCGGCCCCCAGAAGGGATAGGGCTGATATGATTTTTTCGAGCCCATTGGACGATGGCAACAAGATCCGATTCACTGCGTGGAAACAAAATCGCCTGGGATGAAATATCAAAGTACGTTGTCCAATCTTTTCCGTAATACTGGATGGAAGCAGCATCTGTTTTGATTTGATCGGGTTGAAGGAAGTTCAATTCAGTCAGTGCGTTCATAGAGATCCTTATCTTGTTTTTTTCTTACGGCTCTTTTGCTGATCCGACAGCTTTTGTTTTATTGGCAGAGGTGATTTCTTTTTGTTTATTTTTTTCTGCGAAGCTGTCTTTGTTTTTTTTACTTTTTTAGCCGTTTTTTTCTTTGTTACTTTGTCCTGCGAAGATTTCGATTTGCCTTGAATGTGATGATCTTGATCCATCGCAGATTTTTTTGTTTTGCCTGAAGAACGTGAAGCTGTCGATTCTTTTTTTAAGTGGAGAGTTTGCTTCAAAGTCTTTTTCGAAAGTTTTTCGAAAAGATCCACAAAAGTTTGCAAACCGTGTTCGAAGAGGAAATAGGGCTTATGCTCAGCATTCATGCATAGGTTCTCCATTTGTTCCGCCATTTGCGAAATTTCTGGAAAACCGTAGGTTTTTCCATTGCCCTTCAGCTTATGATACTCCACCTCGAGAGATTTCCATTCTTTAGCCAATGTTAACTGACGCAATTTTTCAATTTTTTCTGGAAATGATTTTGCGTAGTCTTTCTTTAAAGATTCTAAAAGCTGATCAAAACTGGAATTTTTCATGTTTCACGATTCTCTGAAGGAATTTTAAGAGTTCTTATTTTCAGTAAAGAGTAGAGTGGGCAAAAGCCCCATCCTGCTGTCATCATAAGATACAGTCCCAAAGAGGACCATCCAGGACCACCTGCAATCAACCAGATAGTCAGGAAAAATCCCAGAATGAACCGAAGAATTCTGTCAAATAAATTTAAATTCATCTTCATCCAAGAAGCTCCTTTGAAGTGATAAGCTTAAATCAAGTTTGGCGTGAATTTCAAGAATGGAAATAATGCCACGCACGGTGACAGTTTTACAGACAGGATTCACGCTGTTCATCGTAAATGATGAGAAAATTGATAACAAAGGATGTTTATGGAAGTTCCATTTTCACACGAATCCATTTTAGAGGCTTCTGCCGAATTCATGTCTCAATCGAAGATGAATCCATCTTTGTATGAAAAAATGTACCAAGAATCGATTCAAAATCCTGAAAAGTTTTGGTCTCATCATGCAAATAGATTGGATTGGATTAAACCGTTTACCAAAGTGAAAGATACCAGCTTTCATAAGCCAGTTCGCATCCGTTGGTTTCAGGACGGTCAGTTGAATGTCTCCGCAAATTGTCTGGATAGGCATTTGGCAACAAAAGCTCATAAAGTCGCTTTGATTTGGGAGCCAGATCGCCCCGAAATTCCCTCTCGAAAAATCACTTATCAAGAGTTGTACGAACAGGTGAATGTTTTTGCAGCTGTTCTCAAACAACAGGGAGTCAAAAAAGGAGATCGTGTCATTATCTATATGCCCATGATCCCTGAAGTGGCTTTTGCCATGTTGGCTTGCACGCGGATTGGGGCCGTGCACTCGGTTGTCTTTGGTGGATTTTCTGCCGAGGCCATCGCAGACCGTATCAAAGATTCAAAATCAAAATTTGTGATCACCGCCGACGGAGGAAGTCGCGCGGGTAAGTCCTTGGCCATCAAAGAAAATGTGGATCAGGCTCTTCAGAAAACGGACTTGATTGAAAAAGTTATTGTCGTTCAATCGGCAAAAAATGCTGTGACAATGCAATCAGGACGGGATTTCTGGTATCATGAATTATCAGCTCCGTTGAAGGGAACGATTGTTCCTGCGGAACCTATGAATTCAGAAGATCCTTTGTTTATTTTGTACACTTCAGGATCCACGAATAAGCCCAAAGGAGTATTGCATGGGACTGCCGGCTATTTGCTGTATGCAAGCATGACTCATGAGTATGCATTTGATTTGAAAGAAAGTGATATCTATTGGTGTTCGGCGGATGTGGGGTGGGTCACAGGACATAGTTATATTTTGTATGGTCCACTTGCCAATGGCGCGACGACCTTGATGTTCGAGGGCGTGCCCAATTATCCCACTCCCTCCAGATTTTGGCAGGTCATTGATAAGCACCAAGTCAGCATATTTTATACGGCTCCCACGGCTTTGCGATCTTTGATGCGTGAAGGAGATCAGCATGTGGTTTCGACCTCAAGAAAAAGTTTGCGCATTTTAGGAAGTGTTGGAGAGCCCATCAATCCCGAAGCTTGGCTTTGGTATTACCACGTTGTGGGCCAGGGGAAATCTCCCATCGTCGATACTTGGTGGCAGACCGAAACCGGTGGTGTCATGATTGCTCCCTTGCCGGGAGCTGGAAAGATGAAGCCTGGATCTGCAACGCTGCCCTTTTTTGGAGTGAAGCCAGAAATATTGACTCCTGAAGGTCAGGTTTTAAGTGGAGCTTGCGAAGGGGTTTTGGTGATCGCCGATTCGTGGCCAGGGCAGATGATGACGATCTTTGAAAATCATGATCGTTTTGAAGAGACTTATTTTTCAACCTACGCAGGAAAATATTTTACAGGTGATGGTTGCCGTCGAGATGCTGACGGATATTACTGGATCACCGGTCGTGTGGATGATGTGATCAATGTCAGCGGTCATCGCATCGGAACGGCCGAAGTGGAAAGTGCCTTTGTGGCTCATCCAGAAGTGGCCGAAGCTGCTGTGGTGGGAGTTCAACATGCGATCAAAGGTCAGGCGATTTATGCCTATGTCACATTGAAGACGGGGCATGAGTACCGCGAGGAATTAAAGAAAGAACTGGTCCTATTGATTCGTAAAGAGATCGGTCCTTTCGCTGCTCCTGAAGTGATTCAATGGGCACCACGTCTTCCTAAAACGCGGTCTGGAAAAATCATGCGAAGGATCCTGCGTAAAATTGCTGAAGGTGAAAAAGAAAACCTGGGCGACTTAAGCACTCTTTCTGATCCAGGAGTCATCCCCGAATTGGTCACCCACGCAGTGAAGGTGTGAGTAGTAGCTTGTTGTGACCGTCTGGGGATGAGAAGCTGCCGAACGACTGGATGCTGGTCTGTATTTCAGGAATTTCTACCATCATAGTGGAGATTTTCCTGGAATTTCTCCACTATGATGGTAGTTTATTCTAAGACCTGATAGCAGGTATTGACCCACAGTAAAGGTATAGCTAGTGACTTTGAATAAAAAAAAACGCAACAAATTCCTCGTGAATTAAATCTTACGACAAAAAGTTTTTTGCTTTTTGGACCTCGTGGTACAGGTAAAAGTACGTTGCTTAAGATGAAACTGAAGGCGTCTTTGGAAATCAATCTTTTAAGGTCTTCAGAATACGTACCATTGAGTCAAAATCCATCTCTTCTTCGAGAGAAAGTCGACCATCTGAAGCGTGGGGACTGGGTCGTGATTGATGAAGTTCAAAAAATTCCAGCCTTGCTGGATGAAGTGCATGCCCTTTATGAAGAAAAAGGTCTTCACTTTGCGCTGAGTGGATCCAGTGCCCGGAAGTTAAAACGCGGCGGTGCTAATTTGCTTGCGGGACGAGCGCTTCAGTGTCATTTGTCTCCTTTGATCCATAGCGAGTTCTGCAAAGTAGCATCTATCAAAGACGCCGTCGAGTGGGGGACATTGCCTGGAGTTCTTACGGATCCTGATCATCGTGTTGAAACTCTATCAACCTATGTGGACACCTATCTTAAGCAGGAGCTTATGGAAGAGGGGCTTCTTCGAAAACTAGATCCTTTTATCCGATTTTTAAAAATTGCTGGTTTATATAATGCTCAAGTTTTGAATATTGAAAATATAGCTCGTGAAAGTCACGTTGGTCGAACGACGGTTGATAAATATTTTGAG
>CAZFSX010000165.1:0-6404 GCA_964522115.1 uncultured Pseudobdellovibrionaceae bacterium
TAAATTCTTTACGAATATGTCGAGATAACTTCTGTCCAGCCTGCATCAATGTTCGACGGATTTCTTCTACCAACTCTTCGCTGGCATCAATGGTTTCCTTCGAAGCATTTTTGAACTTAATGAACGGAGACACAATACTGACCGCAAACACGTAGGGCCCTAAAGGCAAACTGTCTTTAGGTTGTTGCAATCCATAACTTTTCCAATTCACGGATTCGATGGCCCATGTGATAGCACAACCTGATTTATCAAATTGCAAAGGAACACGATTCGCAAAACGCAATAACTGCACCGGAGAATCATTTTCACCGTTGCGATTTTTAAAACGAGCCAAGGCCACTTCCACCACAACCGGTTTAAAGTCACAGATGCAAGGCTTTCTGGTCATCACGGCAAAGAAATCAATCTCTCCAAGACGCATGATACTTTTGGATAATGACTCTTCACCCACAGTTAAAACAGATTTTGTACTTGGAGCCATCAGCTCTGTATTTTGAACAGCAGCGAAGACCGCTTTGTAATCAGCATCACCTAATTGCGTGAGGGACTTATCCAACAAATTCTTGGGCAAACCCTTCGCAACAAAATCCTGAATTGTGGAATCAGAAATACGCGAAAACCCTGTCTTCAAAAAAGTGCGCAAAGTTGCTTTTCCAAACAATGTGGAATGAGTGATAAACTCCCCAAGTTTGAAGGTATGGGGATGGGGCAAGGTGGCCTCTGGAATATCTGGAACATTGTTGGCGACACGGTCGATATGAACCCAATCATTGTCGCCCAATTTGTAGTGAATTGCCAAATGAGGATTCACCAGAATGGTCCCCTCGATATAAGTCAACAATCCACCATCACCATTCAATTGAATGCGGCCATCGATCAAGAACTCAACCTTCACGCCACTTTCTTTATTATTCCAATCCACAGTTTCTTTGTTGCGCAAAATCCCGCTGTTGGATTTTAAATCCACATCCACGACACCGGTGACGGCCTTACGCATTTTTGCTGTTTTACTTTGAACTTTCACGCCTTTGGCATTGGTCAATTGGGCCCAGGTTGTTGCGGCAGAAAACCCGATCCCTTGCTGTCCACGTGTGCACTGACCTCGACCAAATATAGAAGATGCAACGTACTCTCCGAAAACCTTTGCAAGGTCTTCAGCTTCCAAACCAGGTCCATTGTCTTCGACAACGATTTTTACTAAGTCTGTATTTTTTGTGGAGCCAGCCCCTACTTTAACAACTTCGATTTTCAGGTCAGGTAAAATCCCGGCCTGTTCACAGGCGTCTAAAGAGTTATCCACAGCTTCTTTCAGCGTGGTCAAAACGGCCTTCAGAGGAGATGAAAAACCCACCTGTTGAAGATTTTTCGAAAAATACTCGGCTGCACTACTTTTAGTAATCTTGCTCACAAGGGTCCCTTTGTTGTTCAATAACGAAGTCTTCATATATAGAAACTCAAAGTCATCCTTCAAGGCAACTTTTGATTTTGACTTTCTTCGTCATGCTGATTTCTTGAATATCGCGGTAGGAAATGCATCATAAATAGGCGAAGCCTATATATTTAACAGACGAAGCGAAGCCCCATATATTCAGTAGCTGAGGCGAAGTTTCATTCTAATTGAATTGAGAAAGTTGAAAAATGCTGCAAGACGAAATTCTCTGGTCACCCTCGAGCGAACGCCAATCCCACTCAGAAATGTTGCGATTTCAAAAATACATTGAAGAAAAATTCTGTCAGAAATTTTCTGACTATCAGGCCTTTCACCGTTGGAGCACTTCACAGGCTCAGGATTTCTGGAAAAGTCTTTTTGATTTTTTTCCTGTGCAATATGCAGGGACTTTGGATCCTGCCTATGAAAATCTTTCCTTTGAAAAATCGACTTGGTTTCAAAATGTGCAAATGAATTACGCAGAAAATCTTTTGCAAGCCGCCGAATCAAAGGATCCCGGTGTTGCCAATCAAGTGGCTGTGCGTTTTTTGCACGAAACGGGTTTTGAGCAGACATGGACTTACAAACAACTTCAAACGGGAACAGCTCTTTTGCAAAGATCCATGGACATTCAATCAGGTGATGTTGTGGCTGCTTACATGCCCAACACTCCTGAAACTTTGATCAGTATGTTGGCCACAGCGGCCAGTGGAGGAGTCTTCACATCGACCAGTTGTGATTTTGGTGCGGTGGGAGTTTTAGATCGACTCACTCAATCCGATCCCAAAGTTTTGGTCGCATGTCTTGGTTACACCTACGCAGGAAAATATTTTTCTAATATAGAAAAGCTTCAAAGTATTTTACCGGAACTTCCAAGTTTGAAAACTTTGATTTTAGTTCAGCCTTCGTGGCTGACCCAAGGTCCTTCTATGGAAGAAGCCATCCCTGTTCTGCAAGCATTGGCACCTTCTTTAAAAATTTTGAATGCCGCAGAAATTTTACGCAATCAACCGACAGCAGATGCCAATCTCCCATCATTGACTCCCACTTATCTTCGCCAAAATTTTTTAGCACCTCTGTATATTATGTACTCCTCAGGCACGACAGGAAAACCCAAATGCATTGTCCATAGCGCGGGTGGAACTTTGCTTCAACATGTGAAAGAGTTGGGTTTGCATTGTGATTTGAAAGCAGGAAAAAATATTTTTTATTTCACGACCTGTGGATGGATGATGTGGAACTGGTTGATGAGCAGTCTGTTTTTTCGCTGCACTGTTTTTTTATACGAAGGTTCTCCGGGATATCCTTCCGCCACAGATTTTTTTCGAAGGATTGCACCGCGTGTGCAGATCTTTGGAACTTCTCCTAAATTTTTGAAAGCTCTTCAGGATGAAGTGTCATTGAAATCCACTGCTGTTCTGGAGCAAGACATGGATTTGTCTGGACTTGAAACAATTTTATCCACGGGATCTCCGCTGCTGCCCGAGCAATTTGATTTTGTTTACCAACAAATCAAAAAAGATCTTTTGCTTGGAAGCATCAGCGGAGGCACAGATATTTTAAGTTGCTTTATGTTGGCGAACCCCACCTTGCCTGTCCGTCGTGGACAAATCCAAGCTGCAGGACTGGGAATGGCCATCGCGGCATTCAATGACAAGGGCCAAGCCGTTTTTGATCAAGAGGGCGAGCTTGTTTGCACACAAAGTTTTCCTTCTCGGCCATTGGAATTTTTGAAGGACCCTGATCGTCAAAAAATCAACGCAGCCTATTTTGATGCGATCCCTTCCGTTTGGCACCACGGAGATTTTATCAAAATCACCAAAGAGGGAGGAATCCTGGTGTATGGTCGCAGCGACGCCACATTGAATCCCGGAGGTGTTCGTATCGGTACGGCCGAAATTTATCGACAGACAGAAAGCTTTGATGAAATTCAAGACAGTTTGTGTGTGGGAAAAGATGTGGATGGAGATGTTCAAATCTGGCTGTTTGTGAAGATGAAAGTCCCCGGCAGCTTCAACAAAGAATTCATGCAAAAAATTCAACAGCGCATTCGTCAGCAAACAACTCCCCGTCATGTTCCTTCGGTCATTGTCGAAGTCCACGATATTCCCTACACGCGATCTGGAAAAAAAGTAGAACTGGCCGTCGCCCGCATTTTAAATAAAAAACCAATCACCAATTTAGAAGCCATCGCCAACCCCGAATGCCTAGACCTGTATCGAAGATGGGTATAAGTTGAAATCATGAAATATAAAATCATCATTGGAACGAAGACTTATACATTTTCATTACTGAAAGAACTTTTGGCGAAAGCGACTCCACTGCGATCTGCGGATGTTTTGGCTTCGATTGCAGCTGAAAATCAAAGTGAACGTGTGGCGGCCCAAATGTGCCTTGCTGATCTTCCATTGAAAGTTTTTTTGGAAGAGGATTTTGTAGCGGCAAAAGATGATGAAGTGACCCGACTGATCCAGAAGCAATTCGATGCCATTGCCTTTCAAAAAATATCTCATCTGACCGTCGGTTCTTTTCGAGAATGGCTGCTTCAGTACTCAACAGATGCTGGAGAAATTTCCAGCATCTGTTGAGTACTGACTCCTGAAATGGTTGCTGCCGTCAGCTAAATCATGCGCAACCAAGATCTTATTGCTGTTGCTCGAAAGTGTGAAGTGATCACAAAGTTTCGAAACACGCAGGGTCTGAAGGGACATCTTGGGGTCCGCTTGCAACCCAATCACCCCACGGATGATGGAAAAGGAATTGCTGTCAGCATATTGGATGGACTTATTTTAGGATCTGGTGATGCTGTGATTGGAATCAATCCAGCCTCTGATAATCCACAGAATGTGGAAATGCTTTTGAAGTTGATTGATGATCTTCGCCTGAAATTAGATATTCCAACTCAATCCTGTGTCCTGACTCATGTTACAACTCAACTCGATCTGATGAAAAAGGGAACACCCATCGATCTGATTTTTCAATCCATTGCCGGGACAGAGCGAACCAATCAAACGTTTGGCATTCAGCTGAGTCTGTTGAAAGAAGCACAGGAATTAGCCTTGGATTCCAAGCGTGGCACGATGGGAAACAACGTCATGTATTTTGAAACAGGACAAGGTAGTGCCTTATCTGCAGGTGGGCATCATGATATGGATGCCCAAACATGTGAAGTGCGTGCCTATGCCGTCGCCAGAGCGTTTTCGCCATTTTTAGTCAATACCGTTGTTGGCTTTATAGGCCCTGAATACTTGTATGATGGAAAGCAAATTATTCGCGCCGGCTTAGAGGATCATTTTTGTGGAAAATTATTGGGATTACCGATGGGCTGCGATGTCTGTTACACGAATCATGCTTTGGCTGATCAAAATGATATGGATGTTTTGCTGACTTTATTAGGAGTTGCTGGTTGCACTTACATTATGGGTGTCCCGGGAGCAGACGATATCATGCTGAACTACCAGAGCACATCCTTCCACGATGCTTTGTATTTAAGATCAACTTTAGGACTGAAACCTGCACCCGAATTTTTAGATTGGCTATTGAAGATGCAGATCATGGACCAAGAACTTCATTTATCAAAAAATCATAGGCACTTACTGGAGAACGTCAAATTATGATATTTGATAAGTACAAACAATATACCCAAGCTCGCGTTGGACTTGGAAATCATGGACCTGCTCTTCCCACGGCCGCATGGTTGGATTTTTCTTACCAACATGCTGCCGCTGTTGATGCCACTCATGAACCATGGAATTTTGAAAATTTAAAGAATTTCCCGACCCAAATTCTAAGCACTCAGATTCAGGACAGAGAAGAATATCTGCTCAGACCTGATAAGGGCCGCAGGCTGAGCGATGCTTCGCGTTTACTTTTGAACGAGCTTCCAAAAAATGAAAAACCCAGTGTCTTGATTGTGGCATCCAATGGGCTTTCAAGTTTTGCAGTCACTCATCATTTAGAAAACTATTTATCCGAAGTTTTGATGGATTTAACTAAGGAGCAAATCCCGCTGTGTGCAGAAAAAGTTTTTTTAGTTCCAAATGCAAGAGTTGGACTGATCGATGATATGGGTGAAATTCTTCGACCAACAATTGGTCTGATGATCATTGGAGAAAGACCAGGATTGTCGTCAGCAGATTCGCTAGCAATGTACTTAACCTATCGACCTGAACATGGAAGATCCGATGCAGATAGAAATTGCATTTCAAATATTCGCCCACCCTTTGGACTCAGCTATACGGAAGCAAGATTGAAAACAATGTTTCTGATCCGAGAATCCATCCGTCGACAACTATCAGGCGTTCATTTGAAAGATGAATCGAACTTACTGACAACCGTGAATCCAAACTAATGTCCAGTTGAAAAGCCCCCCTCTTTTTCCGATAGGGATATGAGGTACATGAATGTCACAATCATCTTCTGCAATTAATTATTCGACTTTGGAAGAGCTTGAAGGGCTTACTGACGCTAATGATAACGATTTCATTACAGAACTTGTAAAAAAATACTTATCCTTACTTCCTGATCGGCTGGGCACTTTACATCGTTTTTGCTTAAATGCGGACTATCGACAGGTCATGAAAGAGATCCACTCTTTTAAGCTAAGTTGCCAAATCATAGGCGCTGATCAATTGACCGCTACCTTAGAAAGAATGGCTCAAGATGCTCAGCAAGAAAACAACTCTAGTCTGAATGAAAATTGCCAAAGGGCCCTGGCTGAAGCGGAACGAGTCAAAATCGAATTAGAAAAGTTACTGACAAACCGCTCTACCCAGACAAGCAAAGCGAGTTAAAGATGCAGCAATTTTTCATACTTGTCGTCGAAGATAATGTGGAAATGCAGATGTTATTAACTGCAATTCTGTCTCGCAAGTACAAATTGAAAATTGTATCTACAGCAAAAGAAGCATATTCAGAAATTAGAAAAAATCTTTTTGATTTAATTCTTGTGGATGTGGAACTGCCCGATGAAAGT
>CAZFSX010000166.1:0-6291 GCA_964522115.1 uncultured Pseudobdellovibrionaceae bacterium
CGGCCTTCTCATTTATTTATGTATTTGAAGAAAAATCGTTTCGAAGAACTGATATCATGTTTTGACTATCTGATTCAAAGACAAATTCAAAATGGCGAATGGAAAATCAAATCTCGTGGTAAGTCCAAATATGACGAAGTTGCTGAGTTTATTTCTAAAGATTTTGCCTTTTTTACAGCTCAATTAGATATCGATTATATTTTTGCATGGTTGGATTGGGATGGAGACAACGTCCTTGCCAATGCTGGAATCATTGATTATGGCAGCGTTCGACAATTCGGAGTTCGTCATGATAAATATAGATACGATGACATCGAAAGGTTTTCAACAAATCTGAACGAACAAAGAAGCAAGTCAAGGCTGCTTGTTCAAGTCTTTGCACAAATTTGTGATTATTTAAAAACCGGCGTTCGCAAACCCTTAAAAAGTTTTGCTCAACACCCAGCTGTTCAAATGTTTAATCCAGAATTTTCAAAATTTAGATCCCAACGCCTTTTGTACCGAATGGGATTCAATGAAATTCAACGCAACAGAATTTTACAAAAGAAAAATCTATTTGAAAAATTTGACCGCGTCTTTTCGTATTTTGAAAGAGCTAAAATCCGTGGATCCACACAAAAAGTAGCCGACGGAGTCAATCATCCTGCCTTATTTAACATGCGTGCTATCCTTCGAGCTCTACCTGAATACTATGCTCACGGTGGACTTGATCGTGATTTCCCAGCTCAACAGTTTTATCGTACTATGCTATCTGGCTTTGCAAAGTACAAGGATTTGCGCATGGGTGAAAAACACGAACGTCAAATTCGAAGATTTCAGAGTTTATATAAACAATTGATCTTTGTCGCCGCAGGAAAACAAGCGCCGAAAGAATTACTGAATGGTCTTTGCCAAAGAAGTCAAAAGCTATGCAGAGAAGATCGTATTACTGGAAATGCGTTGATCAATATCGTGGATGAAATTTTAACACATGAAAAAAAAGGAATGCCTTCAACACAAATTCAAAATATCATCGATCAGCTTATTTTGCAGCACTTAGATTATCCCGAAGTAAAAACATCGACCTACTATGAAAGACGCCCCCGTCTGATGAAACATTTGGATTTATTTGATCGAATCAACCATTGGGTTGAATATTATAAACACGACATTTGATCTCGAATCCAACGACGAATTTTAGGTAACTCATCTTCTTCAATGACATGTTTCTTATCTGATTCAATCCAATCAATAGGTAGCCCAAGGGTTTTTAGTTTTTCAACACCAAATTTAGTTTCTTCAATTGGCAAAACATCATCTTTGCGCCCATGAGTAAAAAGCCAAGGAGTCTGGGTTGCCGCTTTTTCAATTTTTTTCTCAAAACGAGGAAAAAAACAAAAATAACCACTGATTCCGATAATGCCCCCAAGACGACGTGGATAATGCAAACCAAAATCCGCACTGACCAAACAACCTTGAGAAAAGCCAAATAAAAAAATATTTTCAGGCTTCCACCCCAATAAAATTAACTCATCAAAAAGTTGGAACAATTTACCGCGAATGCGCTCAACTCCCACCTTTTGATAGGGTGGTTCTCCGTACCAACTAAATCCCGTCATAAAGCGACGTGGAGCATTCAGAAGTAAAAAATTCATTTCAGGCATATTCAATTCTTCATTGAACTTTTTAAATGGTCGAAGACTGTCACCGCGACCATGCAAAACAACCATCAGCTTTTCAGAAGGCTTTGAGGCTGGAATAAAATGTGATCGAAACAATCCGGTTTCTATCATAACCCCACCTGAGCCAAGGGTTGGCATGTCAGAACCTGTAAGGCTTCTTGAGAGACTCGGTCCAAACTAAAATCTTCCTCAACCTCTGGGCAAGATGTGATGTCGCCTGATCTTTGTTGAGTACGCGCCAATATTCTGGAAACCTGTATTTTACGTCGAGCTTCCGGTAGCACCAGTGGAAATAAATATAAATCCTTCTCTCTTGGTAAAGAGACCGTGCTGGCGATAGATCGATCCGGGATCACCCCTGTCAACTGCGGAGAGTACCCCGATGGAAAAGTATAAAACCCTCGAGTTTTAAATAAAGCCACGTTCCCATTTCGATCCAAAGCAATCCCTTCTTGAAATGTTCCCTTTCCAAAGCTGGATTCACCAACAACTTTGGCTCGCCCCAAATCCTGTAAAGAACCTGCAACAATTTCAGCAGAGCTTGCAGATTGTGAATTTATGACGACAGCAAGGGGGCCATCGTAAATACTGGCTTTATCTGTTTTTAAAATTGTTTCCTCACCACTTTGTAAATCCACAGTCGATAAAACATGCGTCTGCAATGGAACAAACAATCCCGTCACACAGATGGCCTGATCTAAAGGCCCTCCTGGATTGTCGCGCATGTCTAGGATCAAACCTCGCATACCTTGCTTTTGGTATTGCTTAACTGAAGTGGATACTTTTTCACAAATCCCTTGCGTGAATTTATGAATACGAATCACTGCAACTTTTGATTTTTCTGACAACCATGACGATGAAATGTTTTTCGCTGTGTATGAAATTCGATCAACAGAATAGTCTTTCTGCCGAACTGTTAAAATTAAATGAGCCTGTGCTTTCAGAAGTTCTTGCAATTCAAGGACTGAGTATTGATTCACACGCCGTCCATTCAAATGAGTGATTTCATCACCTCTTTGAATCACTTGCCCTTGATTTTGAATTTGAAAACGAACTTGTGTAATGATCAATTTCCCATCACTCAAAATGTAATTAAATCCAAACCCTGTCTGCTGAACTTCGGCCTGATTCATCACTTCGGAAAAATAAGAAATTGGTAAGACAGAAGTATGTGGGTCGATCGTGATAGAGTAAAAAACATTCATCACCTGGGCTAAAAATGCTTTACCAAATTTCATCTCTTGCAATTGTGTCCAAGGAACTATTTTTTGTATTTTCTCAAAATTCACTTTTTTTAAATCAATAGAAAGATCATAAATTTTTTCAAATAATTGTTTTTCGTTACCCAAAAAGACAGCTACTTGATTCAGTTTCTGAACAAACGAATTTGATAATTCAGTATTTGATAGTCGAAGCCTAAATTCAGGAAGAGCCGATGCCAACTTACCAACAACCATCAAACAAGCAATTTCTGCTCGCGAATTGGCATGACATTCGTCCTGCGTCAGCAAGGACTGAACATCAGAGGCTGTGATCTTCGTTCGATTCCAATGTTGCTCCAGACTTGGCATCGATGTCTGCAATTGATTTTGAAGAAGCAAGCTTCCCAAAATCAATACAACCAGAATTAAGCGTAAGTCCAAAAAACGTTTCATTCGATCACACACCTTTAACGTTCAATTATGACATCAGATTCCATGGCAATTTACAGGAATTAAAATGCCTTTTCTAGATGTTATTTTTCTAACAGAAAGCCAAAAATTGTCTTCGCCGATGACAAGCCTGTTCCCCCATGGTAACTGTGTTAAGAATTCTTCATAAGTCCCAGGCAGAGGAGGCCCCCATGTTGATCGTCACTGGAGCCAATGGTTTTATTGGAAGCGCAATAGTTCATGATTTGAATCAAAAAGGTATCCATGATGTGGTTGTGGTGGACAGCGTTCCCCCCAAAGATCGCCCCCAACCTCTGAGCAATAAAAAATATGCTCGTTTTTTGCTTCATACAGAATTATGGAGTTTCCTTGAAACTGCCCAAGCTCAACAAGAAGTAACTTGGATTGTTCATATGGGTGCCTGCTCTTCGACAACAGAGACGAATGCACAATTTCTTTATGAAAATAATACTCTGTATACCCAACGTCTGCACGAATGGTGCGCCAAGTATGGAAAAAAGTTTATCTATGCATCCAGTGCAGCGACTTACGGAGCTGGTGAATTGGGGTATCGAGATGATCTTGATCCTTCCAAATTACATCCACTGAATTTGTATGGAAAATCTAAGGCAGATTTTGATACTTGGTTGATGCAACAAAAACAGAATTCATCTCCAATGCCTGTCAAATGGTATGGATTAAAATTCTTTAATGTCTATGGTCCCAATGAATATCATAAGGGCCCTATGGCAAGCCTTGTTTACAAATCATTTCATTTAATTAAAAAAACGGGACAAATGGGTCTTTTTAAATCCTATGATCCGAACTATCAAGATGGCGAACAAATGCGGGACTTTGTGTATGTGAAAGATGTCACTTCCTGGATTCTGGAGCTAATGGATAAACAACCAACCAGTGGTTTATACAACATGGGTTTTGGCAAAGCCAGAACCTGGGTGGATCTATCCAAAGCCATCTTTTCCGCTATGGATGTACCAATGAAGATTGAATGGCTTGAAATGCCTGAAAATATTCGACATCAGTATCAGTATTATACTTGTGCAGAAATGGATCGTTTCCAAGCCCTGGGAATGTCTCCAGCACAGTGGTCAATTGAAAAAGGGGTTCAGGATTATATTCGAAATTACTTGCGTCAGGACGACCCCACCCTGTAAACAAGTCCCTGATGAAAACAACCCCTTAATTCACTAACGATGATGCTGTGGTTCTTGTGCGCTCGATCTATGAACGCAATGTCGGACCCACATCCCGAGCCATGGCAAATATGGGATTTCGTCGTTTGGTTTTGATTGACCCCCAATGCGATATCACTTTCGAAGCTCAGCAAGCGGCAGCGACAGGCCAAGAAGCTCTACAAAATCGAAAAGTTTATTCCAGCTGGAAAGAGTTTTTTCATCATGAACCTGAGGGCTTTCGTATTGCTTTAACAGCCAGAGATGGCCGTGGTCGCGCCGTGAAAGATCTTGCAGAAACTTTGCAAACTTTACGAACTGAGTCCCTGCAGTCAGAAGCTGCCGATGATAGTTCTGCCCCTGGCACCCAGCTTTACATGATCTTCGGGCCTGAGGACTGGGGACTCTCTGCTGCAGATTTAGAGTACACTCACTTTGCCTGCAGCATTCCTACATTTGGTGAAAACCCTAGCTTAAACCTGGCTCAGGCCGTTTTACTCGCCCTCTTTGTTGTTCGAAATACCTATGGTGGAAATCGCACAACTCTTGAGGGGGCCCAAACACAAAAGAAAGCTCAACAAGATCAAATTTCATTCTTCGAAATCACATTGAAGGAATGGCTTCAAGAGATGGGCTTTAATTTTGATCACCATAAAAAAATCAATGCCTACAGTGTTTTACGACGGGCTTGGTTGCGCAACTTGCCAACACACAAAGAATTGCGAATGATGGAAATCGTTGTACAGCAAAGCCTTCGAAAACTGAAAGAATACAACAAAATGCGCAGGGAAAATCAACTTGCCAGTCCTGATTCAAACTAGGTATATCTGAACCTTCCGATTTTCATTTTCAACACCTAAAAAGAGGTCTGCATGGCTGATACAGCAATTACCCCTACTCGTGCTCAGAATTATCCTGAATGGTACCAAGAGGTCGTCAAAGCGGCAGAGCTAGCCGAAAACTCTCCCGTGCGTGGCTGTATGGTGATACGTCCTTGGGGATATGCTCTTTGGGAAAATATGCAGAGTGTTTTGGATGGAATGTTTAAGTCAACTGGGCATGTGAATGCCTACTTTCCTCTTTTGATTCCACTGAGCTTTTTAGAAAAAGAGGCCGAGCACGTCGAAGGCTTTGCCAAAGAGTGCGCCGTGGTCACTCATCACCGATTGAAAGCTGCGCCTGATGGAAAATTACGCCCCGATCCGGCCAGCGCCTTGGAAGAACCTCTGGTCATTCGCCCAACCAGTGAAACCATCATTGGACATATGTATGCCCGATGGGTGAAATCCTATCGCGATCTTCCCATTTTAATGAACCAATGGTGCAATGTCATGCGATGGGAAATGCGCACACGGCTCTTCTTACGCACGGCCGAGTTCTTATGGCAAGAGGGTCATACCGTGCATGCCACGGCACAAGAGGCTCAGGAAGAAACTCTTCGCATGTTGGATGTCTACGCAGATTTTGCTGAAAACTATATGGCTATGCCTGTGATCAAAGGCATGAAAACTCCCGATGAAAGATTTCCAGGCGCTGTCGATACCTACACGATTGAAGCGATGATGCAGGATAAGAAGGCTCTGCAAGCAGGGACTTCTCACTTCTTGGGTCAGAACTTTGCCAAATCATCAGATATTAAATTTTTAAATAAAGAAGGGGTTCAGGAAATTGCTTGGACGACATCTTGGGGAGTTTCCACTCGATTGATTGGCGGTTTGATCATGACCCACTCTGACGACAATGGATTAGTTCTTCCTCCGAAACTTGCCCCAGAACAAATCGTAT
>CAZFSX010000167.1:0-6199 GCA_964522115.1 uncultured Pseudobdellovibrionaceae bacterium
AAGCAGGGCTTCGTAACCTTGAGCGTGAAGTTGGATCTGTGTGTCGTAAAGTTGCAAAAATGGTTGTCATGGGTGAAGCCACTCATGTGGAAGTCACGGATAAAAATTTACCTGAACTTCTTGGACCTCCTCGCTTCTTGCGCGATGAAAAACTGGATGATTCTCAGGTTGGAGTGGTGACAGGATTGGCTTGGACACAGGCTGGTGGTGAAGTTCTTTATGTTGAAGCCTTGAAGTTCAAAGGCAAAGGACATATGGCTTTAACAGGACAGCTGGGCGATGTGATGAAAGAATCCGCTCATGCAGCTATGTCCTATGCAAGGGCTCATTACGAAGAATTGAATATTCCGGAAGACTTCTTCGAAAAGTGGGACGTTCATATTCACTTGCCAGCAGGTGCAATTCCAAAAGATGGCCCTTCTGCGGGCGTGACGATGACAACGGCTTTGGTTAGTTTGATGACAGATACTCCTGTTCGTCATGACATTGCAATGACAGGAGAGGTGACATTGCAGGGCCGAGTTCTTCCTGTCGGAGGTATTCGCGAAAAATGTCTGGCGGCTTTGGGGCAAGGAATCAAGGACATAGTGCTTCCTTTGGCAAACCAAAAAGATTTGGCTGACATTCCGAAAGAGTTTAAAAGCAAATTGAACTTTATTTTAGTGGAAAATCTGGATGAAGTCTTTGCTGTAGCTTTCGACCGTTCAGAAAAAATGGGTAAAAAGGCTGCAGGTAAGGGCGGCGGTAAAAAGTCAAAAGTTCCAACTGCCGCATCTGCTGCGTAAACCCTTAGTTTTATAAAGAACTGGTAATTTTTCAGGCGTTCCTTAGGGGGCGCCTTTCTTTTTTTGAAAAACATGTTTTCTTCTGTTCTGACTTCCACTATCGTTTGTGCAGCTTTGCAAAGGGGTTTGAAGTGAGAATTGCTATTTTATTCTTGTCTTTATGGTTCAGCTTGGGTTCATGGGCCGAAGAGGGTGCTGCAAAGCCTTCCACTGTTCTGCCAAGTTCCATTATCCCAGATCTGCATTTGGATGACCTGATTGAAGATGCGCCTCCTAGTGTTTCAACGGATGCCAGCTGGTTGGGAAGGCAGTGGGATAAAATTCAGGTGAACGCAAATATTGCACCCTCGATGCTGAATGGAAAATGGTACAGCATGGGTTATGGAATTGAGTTTATGGCTCGAGCTCTTCCTGCGTATAAAGATGGACTTCAGGTTCGAGAAGACCATTGGCTTTTTAAATTAGGATTTGGAGATGAATTAAAAAATATAAGTACTCATTTGGGTTATTCTGTAGAAACAAAAATGCAGGTTTCATTTTATCGACTGTATGGACCCACAGCTGAACGAACGGCAAAAACAGAGGCTTTGTTGACTTCGGATGGTAAGGCTCCCTACATCCGTATGCCCTACTGGTATCCACAATTACCTAACAAAGCAGAAAATGTATTGAAGCAGCTGAATCCCGGAGACGGTGTTCGTTTGGTTCAAAACATGACTTTCAATATCGGAGCAGGCGCGACTCAAGACATTGATAAAGCAAGCACAAGTGTGAATGGCGGAGTTGGGTTTATTCAGTCAGGAGATTTTATTATCGATGTGATTCGCCTGAATCATAACCGTGCGCGAGTCATTTTCTCAGCCCTACGAAATCCAGGTTCTGCATCGACGGGGCTTTCGATTCCTTTTACAACACCATGGCAGGCCTTTGCTTTGAAAACTCCAGCAGGAAGTATCATCCAAAGATCCGTTGATCGACTGGTGAATAAAGCAAAGCATGAATTAAATGATACATTTTACATGGACCCTATTTCTTTCAACGGAGCTATTCCGGTCTATGAGAATGAAGTTTTGATATCTGATTATGTTTTTAATCTTGCCTCAAAGGACGCTCGTGATGCTTATAACTCTGTTATGAAGGGGCTGTATATTCCAAGTCCCAAAACCATTGCTGCCTTGGCCCCTTGGGTGAATCAAGATAGCTTGAAGGCCATCATGTTAGGCTATTTTATTGGAACTGAAAAAATCTTTTTAGAGGATCGTTTCAAGCCCGTAGCGGAACGTCGCATTGATCGAAGCTTCAAAGGATACACCCTGGCTCTTCCGGAAGAAAAGTCGGTGAGTTTTGGGTTTGCATTTTTCCGTTTTAAAAATTCTCATAGCTCTATTTCTGCTAATCTCAGCGAGATCAAGCCAGATGGAACACAATCCTTTTATAAATTTTTATACCAAGATGAAAAATTGGATTGGAAAGCCTTTTGGTCTTTATTTGGACATGAGGCCGGTGGGGATTTGAAAATTATTTTTCAAACGGGAAGTGATTTTAAGCCAAAAAAAATGACGGACATTGTTTACACTCGATATTGGGACGAGGTGAATTTTACATCCAATGATTTTAGAAAGCTTTTATTTGAAATTAAAACAATTGTACCCTTCTGGTTTCCTCAAATCAATTGGGGCAAATTTAACGCATCTGTGGATCATCCCGCAACTCACCTTAAATATCGTGTGACCTTGCATTCTGAATTGTTAGAGACCTTGCAATACCTGACAGAGAAGCAAATCTATGAACATACAAAACAGATGATCTTAGCTTTGCCGGAGTCATTTTTACGATCTATCAACGAGATGGAAGATCCTTCCGTCAACGAAGAAAGAAATTGGCAGCGCAAAACAGAAAAGCCTGAATGGAGGCTTGATTATGATTTCCGAATAATTGCGAAGAATGCTCATGTTTTATTTTCTCCAGAATTTGAAGAGGAACAGAGGTTGAAGGCTTTTAAAGAACTTGGAGAATCCGAATTGTTTAAGTATTTAGGAGCGGGAATAATTTTGTCCTTTGTTTCTGAAAAAGACTTTCAAGAAAAAGGTTATTTTTCATTTTACTTAGATGGGGGACCAAAAGAAACGCTTGAATTTCAAAGAGGGACCGAACCCTTATCCAATGTTTACAATACCATTGATACAATGAGGACAATCTTCGGAGAGCGGAAATTCGATTTGCGTTTAATGATTGATCAGTATCAAGAAAAGCGTCGATTGGTTCAAGGCCCTCAAAAGCCACCCTTGAAGTTGGGTGTTGCTGAGTAGATAGCATGAACAGGTGATCCTGGTCATTCTTTTGCATCTGATGGATAGAATGAAAAATTGGTGGGATCAAATTCTGTGGAAATTTTCAAATTGCCCTTATTGCGGATCTTTGTTTCGAGATTCGCATTTTTTATTTTGCTCAAGTTGTTTTCAAAGTCTTTGGAATCGACGTAATCAGTTCCCTGGGTTTCTAGTTCCTGCTTCAGCAGGCTTACCATCTTTTCCGGTGCGAAGTTTATTTCTTTGGATTCAAGATGAAGATGTGCCTTTATCCTTACTTTTAAAGCTGATGAAACAGGGGGCTCATCCAGAATCTGCACGTCCATTGATGTTAGGTTTTGCTGGTGAGTTACTTCGAAGGGGGGCCTTGGGCAAGGCCGAGCCAGGTTGTATTTTAGTACCTGCTCCTGCAAGGCAGGGAAATATCCAAGATCATGCCTGGGTTTTGGCCACCCAGTTGACTTTGATGATGCCGGGAAGTCACATAAGAACGGATCTTCTGGAAAGAAAGCCAGAGGAAAGCGAGCGGGAGGAAAAGAAGGGAAATTCCTTCATGAAATCCATATCGAAATTGACGTTGGAACAAAAACAAAAATCACGAGCAGCACGAGAAAAGCGCCGCTTTCGACTGACCAAGCAGGGGCAAGTATTTCTAAAACTGAATCCAGATTGCCACATCTACTTTGTGGATGACATCCTCACGACGGGAGCGACTGCAAAAGCAGCCTGGGTCGCCCTAAAAAAACCAAGTCATTTTGAAGCCTTAGTCTTGGCATATAGAAAACAACCCAGTCTTTTTGACATCTTGCGAAGCCACGGGAAGTCTGTTACAACAGTCCCAAATTTCAAATAGCTATAAAGTTAGGTCATATGAGTTCTTGGATAGTTTTCATTCTTTTTTCTTCTTTTTCGATTGTTCGTGCAGATGTTCTTTTGGATTTGCAAAAAAAATATCATGGAAAGAATTTGGTTTTCCAAGTTGAAAAAGCACTCAGCAGTGAATTTTTGGAAAAGCCACAGGTTTCACAAGGAAAAATTTCTCTGATGTCGGGAAAATTAAGATGGGAAACGACAACGCCCGAAAAATCTTTGATTCTATTTGATGGGAAGATTTTATGGACTCAACAGTCGGCCAATGCTGATTTTCCAGGGCCAGATCAGGTGACAAAAAGCAAGATCAGTAAAAAAAATGCAAGTATGCTTCTGTTTGAAAAACTTCTATTTCAAGGGAATCTCACATCTTCTTTTGATGTGTTAGAACAAAAAAAGGAAGCAGATCAAAACATCCTTTCACTGAAACCAAAAAAAGATTCGATTAACTTAAAATCACTGAAGGTCATCATTCAAATAAAGGACTTACTTCTTCAAGAAATTTCCTATGTTGATGAGATTGGAAATAAGACTCAAGTCAAAATTTTACAAACTCAAGTTGTCCCTTCATTTTCTAAAGATCTATTTATTTTTAAAATCCCCGCAAAGGCACAGGTGCAAGAGTTATGAATAAAGAAGTTACAACAGACAAAAAAAAGGTTCATTTTATCAGCTTGGGTTGTCCAAAGAATCTGGTGGACAGTGAAATCATGGCAGGTACTTTGATGAAAGATGGCTATTCCGTTGTTGGTGAGGCAGATGATGCGGATACTGTAATCATCAATACTTGTGGTTTTGTGGATGATTCAAAGCGTGAATCTGTTCAAAAAATTCTTGAAATGGCAGAATTGAAAGAACAGGGCAAGGTGCAGCGATTGGTTGTAGCAGGTTGTCTGACTCAAAGATATAAAGACGACTTAGTGGAAGAACTTCCCGAGGCTGATTTGTTTGTTGGGTCTGGAGAATTTCAAAATATTTCTAAGATTCTTAAAAATCATGAAGATGGATCAACTGAAAAAAAATTCTTTCATTTACCGACATATCTTCAACAAGAAGAAACTCCTCGTGTGAATTCACAGCCAGGTCATAGGGCCTACGTGAAAATTTCAGAGGGATGTTTAAAGAGATGTGCCTTTTGCGCGATTCCTCATATCCGAGGAAATTTGCAAAGTCGTACGCTGAAAAATATTGTGAATGAAGCAACGCTGTTGGCGGCAGGTGGAGTGAAAGAGTTAATCATTATTAGCCATGACTTCACAGATTATGGGTGGGACTTGCGACGCAAGGATCCTGCAGCCAAAGAGAACCCTGTGGAGTTGTTAAAAGCGCTGAGCGAAGTTCCTGGGATTGAATGGGTTCGTGTACTTTATCTTTATCCTGATGGAATCACGCCTGAGATGATTGATCTGATGAAGAACAATTCCAAACTGGTGAAGTATTTTGATATGCCACTTCAGCATGTGAACAATGATGTGCTAAAAAAAATGAATCGCAAAATGACTCGTGAAGAAATTGTTGAAGTATTAACAAATATTCGTCGTGAAATACCAGACGCCGTGATTCGAACTCAGTTTATCGTTGGTTTCCCGGGTGAAACAGATGAACAATTTGAAGAACTTTTGCAATTCGTTGAAGAACAGAGGTTCGATCGTGTGGGTTGCTTCAAGTATTCACCTGAGGACAATACTCCAGGGGGGAAAATGCAAGACCAGGTGGCTGAAGAAGTTAAAGAAGAACGATTTGATCGACTCATGGCCTTACAGCAAGAAATCTCCAGAGAAAAGCACCAAGACTTTGTTGGAAAAGTTGTTAGAGTGTTAGTTGAGGGCTTTAGCGAGGAAACAGATCTTCTTTTGCAAGGACGTACGTCCCAGCAAGCTCCTGAAATTGATGGTGTGGTGCTGATTAATGAAGGTGAAGCTCAAATCGGAGACATGGTCGACGTTGAAATCACAGAAAGTATGGAATACGATCTGATTGGTCGAATTGTTCAACCTTCCTAGAAAGCTAGTAAAAAACATGGCGGCTGCGTGTGCAGTCGTCTAAGGCCTTTTCATATTTTTTTGCCCAGTCCATCACTTTAGATTTTTCTAACACTTTTAAGTGTTCATGTTTTTTGTCATGAATTTCAAAGCCGAGAATTCCTTTACGGCCGATCACCAAAAGTTTCCGGATGTAATCTTTGGCAACATCGACTTTTTTCAGAGCTACCCCTCCCCAGGGAGTTGGTTCCGT
>CAZFSX010000168.1:0-6167 GCA_964522115.1 uncultured Pseudobdellovibrionaceae bacterium
CTTCGACAGAAAAGGACCAGTTCATTTTTTTAAATATAAATTCATGGACAGTCCAAAAAAACACTTCATCACCCCGTAAAACCCGATGCCCAACCTGTGAAGCCTCTTGTGCCAACTGAGATGGCAGAGGGTCGCCCTCTAAATCTACTATTAAGGAATCTGAAATCATAAAATTTAAAAAATATAAATCTTGATTGATTGAATTTTCGCCTCCGCAAGCAAATGTATTAATTAAAACACTGCCATCATTCCCAAGAAGTGTCAGAGATTTTGAAGGAATAATTTCGATTTCTGTTCCAAAAAAACTTGCTTGAAGTTCTGTCACCATTTTATCAACAAAAATAGGATTTTCTACCACCCAACGAATCCGTCGAAAACCCAAGTCTGCCAAAAGAATAATACTTAATCGCGCCAAAGAGCTATGTCCTGTGACATAGCCCCAGCTGCGCAAATCAATTTTTCGTCCGCGACCAACCATCAACTGGCGAAGATTTTCAAATAAAGCAATATGAGGCCACCATATTTTTCCATCAAAAAGCAGACAATCCATATATTGTGACTTTCGAACAAAATCAGGCATCTTTTGAAAATGAGAAAACAAATCATCCACAAGACAAGGATGGATGAAAACAGAGTTCACACCTTCCTTTTCATGAACGGGAAGATTTTCAAATATTTTTGAAATATCTTCATGAGTTTGCACATCCAGGATATGACCTTGTTTTTGAAGCATCTCTTGAACAATTTTTATATGTCCAAAAACTCTCTGCCCATAGACAGCCATTTTAAACCCCATGAAAACTCCTTGCCTGATGAATATCCAGAAATAATTGATCCTGAAGTTCTTTCAAGCTTGTCATTTTTCGTTCTTCTCTTAAAAAATGATGAAAGAAAACTTGAATTTTTTTTCCATACAAATCACCCGAAAAATCTAAAATATGAGTCTCCACACGGACTGGAAGATCGACCCCATGTGTGGGACTAACCCCAACATTGGTGACCGAGGGATAAGTCACTCCATCCACTTTCGTTGATGTGATATAAACCCCCTGGGGAGGTAAAACTCGAACCGTAGGCAAAATATTGGCTGTTGGTACCCCCAGAGTTCGAGCTCTTTGAAGTCCATGAACTACAGGTCCTTGTAAAAAAAAGTCTTGCCCCAAATACAAATGCACTTTTCTTAAATCTTTCGCTGCCAAAGCTTGACGGATGGCTGTTGTGGAAACTCTTTGATGATCAATTGTGACAGCTGGAACCACATGAAACTCAATTCCTTTGGACTGTGACCAGGCTTGAAGTTTTTGAATATTTCCATCCCGCCCCTTTCCAAAGCGAAAATCATCCCCAACAACAATATAAAAGGGATTCCACTGAGGTAACAAAAAATCAAAAAAGAATTGTTCCGCCGTCAGCGCAGAGAACTTTTGATCAAAGGGGACTACGTGAACCCTTTGCACCCCTAAGGTCTGTAACTTTTCAAACTGAGATTCCTGATCAAACAGAGTCAGATCCTCTTTTTGCCCTGAAAAAAATTCAACTGGATGAGGTCGAAATGTCACCAAACAAGACACCCCACCCCTTCTTTGAGCTTCTTGGACAACCTTTTCGATCAAGGCTTGGTGTCCAAGGTGAATTCCATCAAAATTTCCAAGAGTCAGTGCTGTTTTCATATGCTGGAAGTATACAACTGAGCTTTGAATCAGGCAACGAGAGCTTCGCAGAACTATTCGATTCTTCTCTGAATTTGCAAATTCACTTGTAAATTTCTCTCTTTTTGTTATGGTCCTGCTGCTATGAATCGACCCCCTCTCAATGCTCTCTTCAGTCAGTTTTTCCAAAAACTGCTCTGGAATCATATTCAATCCTTGAGCCATTGGCTTTTGCGCCGCCGTGGTCTTTTCTTACGTACTTTGCTTTGTTGGGTTATCTCTTTAATATTATTTCCAGCAGACGACCGTGATCATTTCGATACTCATTTTCAGATGAGAGGTCCTCAACCAAAAAATTCTCAAATTGTTCTGATCAACCTTCGCCTGAATGACATCATCAGCCTGAAGGCCACATCCTCTGCTTCTGGTTTTTTTTCAAAAGAAATTTCGGAATCAATAGATAGTTCTTTTTGGGACAAGAATATTTGGAAAAATCTATTAGAAAATATTTTAATCCAAAATCCTCGATCCATTGGAGTGAGTTTCTATTTTTCGGAAAATATCCTTTCTGTGGAGAATCTATCACCTTCTGACTTTACATTATTTAATCACCCAAAAATTTTCTGGGCGGCAAGCACTATTCCTGGTGAGATTTCCCAATTCCCGATCTTTGGATACAATTCTAAAGAAAATGTCGGAACAAATATTTTACCACGTGATGACGACGGCGTTTTTCGTCGAGTTTACCCTAATCAGACCGATTTATTTCACTTAGCAGAAAAAACAACAGGAATTCGATTTCCAAATGAATCAAATTTAATGATCAACTTCCGCGATGCTGCTGGAGGATTTCCTGTCTATCAATTGATTGATATTCTTCAAGGTCGCATCACTGATCCCCATTTTTTTGAAAACAAAATTGTCCTCATTGGTCCTGAAATTTCCAGAGGATCTTTACTCAGAACTCCCCTTGGCAATATGCAAAGATCCGAAATTTTAGCTCACATTTCAGATAACTTGCTCGAACAACGTTGGATTTATAAATTAAATTTTCCTTCTTACTCTTTCATTCTTTTAGGTCTTGTGTTGGTTTGTATTTATATTATTACAACTTTTCCACAAAGTATTGCTGCGACGATGATTTTCTTTGTAGCCATTTTTTGGACAGCTTCTGCTGTATGGTTGTTTGATGTTTGGTACATATGGATCCCCTTGCAGACTGGACTTCTGATGATAATGACGACATGGTTGATTTTCATTAACTATCAAGTATCAAGGATGGAACGAAAAAACTGGGCGTTGAAACAAGAACAAAAATATCTTCACGATCTTGAGCAATTAAAAAACAATTTTGTTTCATTGATCAGTCATGACTTAAAAACTCCCATTGCAAAAATTCAAGCCATCGTGGACCGCTTGATTTTACAAAACCCAGAATCCTCAACATTCAAGGATTATGTTTCACTCAGAAAATCAAGTGATGAGCTCAATAAATACATCCAATCCGTCCTTCAGGTTCTTCGAGTCGAATCAAGAGATTTCAAGCTGAACAAGGAATCCTGCGACATCAATGAAATTATAGAAAATGTTCTGCAGCAGTTGAGTGAATTGGCTTCGGATAAATCCATTGAAATTGAAACTTGCCTAGAACCCATGTTTTCCATTGAAATGGATTCACAACTGATGAAAGAAGTTCTTTTAAATTTAATTGAAAATGCTATCAAGTATTCAGAGAAGAATAAAATAATTAAAATTACTTCGAAGGATTTTGGGGACCAAATCTCTGTCTCGATTCAGGATCAAGGTTATGGTATTTCAAAAGAAGATCTACCCTACATTTGGGGCAAGTTCGTCAGAGGCAAAGATGAAGACCTAAGATCCCGCGGAACTGGATTAGGGCTTTATCTGGTCAAATATTTTATTGAGCTTCATGGAGGAAGTATTCAAATTGATAGCCAAGTTGGCAAAGGCACTTTAGTTAAGCTGTATCTTCCCATTTCTCACGATGTTGAAGCAACATCTGTGATCATTCCAGGAGGCTCTGATGAATGAAATTAATATTCTGATTGTTGATGACGAACCCGAATTACGTCAATCCGTCGCATCTATTTTACGATCTTCATTTCCTGAAGTTCAATTTCATATTACAGAAGCTGAAAATGGAAAAAAAGCCATCGATTCCATTCATTCTAAAGAATTTGACTTGGTCTTGATGGACGTTCGTATGCCTGAAATGTCTGGTCTTGAAGCATTGACTGCAATCAAAGAACACGACCCACGAACCTTTGTTGTGCTTATGACTGCACATAGCAACTTACAAGATGCCGTGGCTGCAATTCGGGAAGGCGCCTATGATTACGTTGAAAAGCCTGTGAATCCAACTCGCTTAACTGAAATCGTAAAAAAATCCCTTGAAGCAAGAGAACTTGTCTCTTCCATAGCTCTTTCCAGCCCTGTCTTTGATGATGATATTGAATCAGACCTTGTTGGAAATTCGCAAAAAATGAAAGAAGTCTATCATCTTGTTTCTAAGCTTTGTAAAGTGGACACAACCGTCCTGATACGAGGAGAAAACGGAACTGGCAAGGAATTGGTTGCTCGAGCGATTCACTTCAATTCACCAAGAAAAAGTGGACCTTTCATTGCTATCAACTGCGGTGCTATACCTGAAACTTTGATGGAAAGTGAATTGTTTGGTCACGAAAAAGGATCCTTTACAGGTGCAACAGAAAGAAAACTTGGAAAATTTCAGTTAGCAAACCAAGGAACACTTTTCCTTGATGAAATCGGGGAATTGAAGCCTGATATGCAAGTGAAGCTACTTCGTGTTCTTCAAGAAAAGAAATTCACCCCCATTGGAAGTCACCGAGAAATCAAAACAAATGCACGAATTGTTGCAGCAACAAACAGAAACTTAGAAAAGATGATTAGCGAAAATCAATTTCGAGAAGATCTTTTTTATCGATTGAATGTGATGCCAATCTTCTTACCACCCTTAAGAGAACGCCCTGAAGATGTTCCTGCGCTTGTTCAAATTTTTATTAAAAATTTTAATAAAAAACATCCTCGTCCATTAAATGGTATTTCGGATGAAGCTTTAAAATTGCTGTTGCAGTACCGATGGCCTGGAAACATTAGGGAATTAGAAAACGTGATAGAAAGATGTTTTATTTTAGAAACACAATCGACTATTCAGTCAGCAACATTGCCTGAAAACATTCGCCAAGTCCGAGATTCTCAACGAACTGACATTATGACCACATTCAAACAAGGCGAAACCACACCCATGGATTTCGATCTTTTCAAAGAAAACTTGGAAAAAGAATTCATTATGGCGGCTCTTAAGAAAAACAAGGGACGTATCAATCAAACTGTGGCGCAAGCAAACATTCCTAAAAATACATTGCTTCGAAAAATTAAAAAGTATGGAATTAATGTGAAAGAATTAATCGAAGATAGATTGGTCAGAAAGAAGGAAAATCAATGAAGAAACTGATTATTTATTCTAAAGTTCCATGTCCTTACTGTGTTGCTGCAAAAAACTTTCTGAATGAAAAAGGAATTCCTTTTGAAGAAATCGACCTGACTCATGACATGAATGAATTGCAAAGAATCAAAGATCATTACGGATGGAGAACGGTCCCTTTGATTTTGATCGACAAGACCTTAGTCGGTGGATACACAGACCTAAAGGCTTTGGATGAAAATGGAGAACTTGATAAAATGTTATCCGGGACTTAGGTCCACTTCCCCAAAGACTTGATTTAACAAAAACTTTGTTTCTAGGCTCAGGACTTCGATTGAAATCCCGATATTTTCAGTATGAACCTGAGCTCATTTTTTGATCGCTTCATTCCATCTGATTTTCCTCGCTCAAATCCAGAGATGTTGAGTCGCGCTCGCAATTTTGTCTTTATCAACTTAACTGCTTTTTTTACTCTTCTAAGCTTGTCATTGCTTGTAACTAATTCTGAACGCAATTCTCTGTATCTCCCACTTGTGCTTGGCACTGTCATTATGGGAGGAATATATTTTCTTTTTAGAAAAACGAAAAATATTGATCTTTCTGGAAATCTTGTCATAGGAAGCGTTTTAGCCATCATCATGACGACAGATGTTCGCTCTGGTGGACTGAATTCGCCAGCACTGATTTGGTACAGCGTTGTTCCCATTCTTGGAGCCATGATACTGTCTCTTCAAGCAACCATCTTATGGTCGATGACCTTCCTCGCTTGGGCCGTTGTTTTATTTTGGGGACATCAAGGTACTTTCGAAATACTTCCTTACCCTAATCCTCAGCTTGAGCTCGTCGTTAAACTTTTTTCTATTCTTGTCTCGGTCAGTCTGACCATTGTCATTACAAGTATTTACAAACAGGGCCAAGCCAGATCCCGCATCATGATCGAAGAACAAAAAGAACGTCTTGCAAATGCTCTTGCTTCGATTCATCAAAAGGACACAGACCTGGAAGAAAAATTAAAAGAAAATCATAATTTAATTCGGGTCTTAACTCATGAC
>CAZFSX010000169.1:0-6142 GCA_964522115.1 uncultured Pseudobdellovibrionaceae bacterium
CTGGAGTTAAAACACGTGTGACAGCTCTTTTCACAATGCCCTTGGCAAATTGAGGATCTTCGATTTGATCACAAATGGCCACTTTCAAACCATGGGCTAATAACTTATTGATGGGACCCGCCACAGAATGATGAGGCATCCCACACATCGGAGTTTCGTCCTGTGATTTTTTATTTCTTTGAGTCAGAGCTATCCCTAAAATGGGTGCTGCTTTGATCGCGTCATCATAGAAAATTTCAAAAAAATCCCCCATACGGAACATCAAAATTTTGTCCCTATGAAGGTTTTTAATTTCCCAATATTGCTTCATGAGTGGCGTCAGATTTTGCATAGACAAGGGTTAGCAAATAGACCCTTGATCTATCAAATAAATTAACCCTTGGCGGCTTGCATTGCCATGAGTTTTTCAATGGCTTCTAAAAGTTTAGCGGGATTTGGTGGTTTGATCATCCATGCCGCAACACCGATTTCTTTTCCCTTTGCCTTCATTTCAGGACTTGCCTCGGTGGAAATGACAACTATAGGGATTTTTTTCCAAGATTCATTCTCTTTGACCCTTTGAGAAAAAGTCAAACCATCGATATTAGGCATATTGATATCCGTCATGATGATATCGGGGGAAAACTCTCCAAGCTTCACCAAACCATCGGCTCCATCCACAGCTTCCATCACCATGTGACTGGCTGGCTCAAGAGCTTTGCGAATCACAGAACGTATGGTGGCGGAATCATCAACAAGTAAAATCTTTGCCATTCTATGCTCCTAAGTTTCCGTCTCTAAAATTTTAAATTTAACAACAAAACAAGCCCCACCCAATGAGCTTGGACGAACTTCCACTCCGCCCCCCATGCTCTGAGCCACTTGTCGAACAGCATCCAGTCCTACACCACGGCCAGAAACTTCGCTGACCTTATCTGCTGTTGAAAATCCAGGTTGAAAAATCAATTGAAATATTTTTTCATCCGGCCATGAGGCAACTTCTTTTGCTGTGACCAACTTGTTTTCGATGGCTTTTTTCAAGATGCGATCCTTTTGCAAACCACGACCGTCATCCTCGATCGAAATCACCAAGCAATCATTCGCTGGATAGGCTGAAATCTTAACCATCCCTTGCAAAGACTTCTTTTTTTCTAAACGTTGTTCGGGTGTTTCAATTCCATGATCTAAGGAATTGTTCAGCAAATGCATCAAAGCACTGCGAACCTGTGGAAAATAAATTTCATCAATGCGCAGATCGCTATCCAAATCAAAATGCAATTTGACTTTTTTACCTAAGGTATCCGCAGTTTGATGAACATTGTGTCGAAGAGAATTCTCAATTTCGGTCAGAGGTTTGCAGGAAATTTCCTGAGCTCGAACCTGCATCTGATTCCACAAATCAGTGGTCACACTGTCAAAGTTTGTTGCGAAGGCGGTCTTCAAACGCTTCATCATGGATAAAATAGAATCTTTCGGTGGAGGAATAGCTCCCTCTTCAAGTGTGACTGTTCGAGATTCACGATCACTTTCACTCATAATACGATACAAAGAATTGAGTTCTTTCCATTCGCTTCGTAAAAGATCTGCATCTAAAAATGCAATCTCCCAATCCATCTCGCTTTTTTCTTTCAGCTTTCCTTCCAACGCATGTGAGACTTTCATCAGCCCCATAAAACCTGCTAAGCGGGCATTCCCTTTAATACTGTGCAGGGAATTTTTCAAAAGGGCTTCATCCTTAGACAAAACACCGTCGCCCAATTGAGAAAAAAGCATTTTAAGGTCATTCATCACAACTGCCAACAAATCAGGATCACACTTTTTAATCTGCAAAGCCCGATCTAAGCTCATATCTTGAAGCAGTTTATTTTTTTCGTCAGCTTTTTCAGCTTCAACAATCGCCGTTCGATCTTCTAAAATCACCAGAAGTCCGCCAACTTTTTGTCCGTGAGAAATAGACTGAACTTTTAAACCTAAATAACGACCAATTCCTTTTTTCACAGCAACAGGGAAATAAATTTGCTTCGGGAATGTTTCTTCCAAAGCATCGAATTCCCGTAAATCCATGCCTTGAAAATTCATCATATTTTCAAAACCTTCTCGCGAAGCTGAATCGAAATACTCCAGACAAGGATCAAAAATTAATTTCTTCAGCGTTAAACCAGAAATTTGTTCTCGTCCCAATAAGAACTTGGTGTAGGCTGAATATGTTTCTTCGATCAATCCTTCGCTATCTACCGTAAAAATTCCCAATGGAATACTCGCAAAAATATCCGCTAATTGCTTTTGGTACGAACGCAACAGGGTCACATCACGACCAATCAAACAATACAAACGATTTTGATTATGACTGACACCTTCAAGCAAAGTTAAAGACCAAAGACAGACTCTTTCAGATGACGGCTTAAAATCCACCGGCAATTCAAATTCGATCGGTTTACCACCAACAACTAACCCCTGAGCCTGTTGCAAATACACTTGAAATAGATTCCAAGTTTCTTGAGAAAACAATCGCGAAATATTCAGACCTAATAATAACTCTTCATCCACACCCAAAAGTTGAGCTGCTTGAAGATTTCCTTTCAGAACATTTCCATTTTCTTCAATGATGGCAAATAAATCGGGCAAACGATCGATAATTGCTTCCGAATTTGCCTTCGATCTTTCCAGCAAAGAGATAATTTGATAACTGGCCTGCAAATCTTGATTCAATGAACTCATAGAAACTCCAAACTACCATCATCATTGTTTGCACTTTCACTCTGAATGCTTTCCAAAGAAGACAAAATGGTGGGATTTAAAATTTCAATTTCATAATTACAAAATACTTTATACCCAGCACACTGCAATCCCCACAAAGAAAAACTGCGGCGTATCTCATGGGTATGGAAAGAAAATACTTCGTCAAAACCTCGAGTCACCAAGGGCAAACTGACACCGACATTCAATCCAACTTCTTCAAAGGTCGACTTCATATATCCACCCATCAAATTGCAAAATTCACGCATAAAATCTGCAATCACACTTTTTTGCATCGATTTATTCGTCGTATCCTGCAAAGCCGCTTGCGCGAAATGGGCAATCTCACTTGCATTGTACTGGACTTTAAAAGTCAGCCTTACCTGAGGGCTTGCAACAAGAATTACACCTAACCAGTGGGCATAGACAGGCAAATCTTCTCGAGCGACAGCTTCTGTCAGGATCACATCTTCTCGATTGCAATGAGTCCTAAAACGAGACAGAGAAATCTGCTGAACCCGCTGCTCAAAACCATGAAAAATCAAGGGTTCATTGGTATGATTCACCGATGCTGTTGATTTTAAAGACATAGTAAGCTTTCCTTAACTGATAAATGATTTTTGCTCACAAAACTCTTTCGCATGATTAACTGGATATTAATTTCTACTCTTCGTTTTGAATGACTCATTTTAATTGTTCGAGATTTTTCAAACTTTGACAAGTACCATTTGATTTTCTTTCAAGGGTCAAGGACAATAAAAGAATGATGGCAGGATTAAACATTACATATAAAGATCAATTATCAAAACTTGAGTTTCAATCGCCTGATTTGAATGCAAGTGAACTTGAAACTCTGAAGTCTTTTGCTGCTAAAAAGGACCAGCAAGGGAAGAAAATCATTTTCGATTGCACACATGTCCTTTCCTTAACTGAACCCACTGTCAGCACTTTGAATGAATATGCTCGACTGTTTAATTCAGAAAGCAAGGAAGTAGTTTTACTGGCATCTAAAAGTGTGATTGATCTATTAAAGAACGCTGAAATCAGTAAAATCGCATCCAACATTATTGAATTTAACCATCTTCAAGTTGCCGAAGTAAAACGAAAGCACAGTATCGAATATGCAGAAATTATTGATTCCATTTTGGCATCGATCCCCCAGACAATGATCCAATATGCTCATGAAGAAGTTTCACCCATGGGCTTTGCCAAAACATCAGATTCTCGACTTTCAAATATCGCCATCAGCGGAACCATCATTTTCAAAACAAAGGTGACTGCTGTCCGATTCATCTTATCTTTCCCAGAGGACACCTATCTAAATCTGGTTAAAAAAATTCTTGGAATTGAATACACTGAAATCAACGATGAGAATAGAGATTGGGCTGCTGAATTTATCAACTTAGCTGTCAACCAATCCAAAGATGTTTTAAATAAAAATGGCTTTGAAGCAAATCTTGGGATTCCTCAAGTTCTGACCTTGGATGAACTTCGAAATCTTCACGAACAAAAGAAGACTCACTTGATTCTTTCTTATTCTGGTGATTCTGGAATTTTTTTCGCTGAAGTGTATTTTACAGAAATTAAATCTACGACTTAATCCCTTCTGCATTCAAGAAGAAATCAACTTCAAATGACAGTGATTTCTTCTTTTCCTTCTGCAATCTCACCATAAAAAAAAGCCCGCATTTTTATGCAGGCTTTATTCTAAATAGTGAATTTAAAAAATTCTAAGCTGTTTTTGTTCCATGGATAATGCCCCAAGCATTCTCCAACTTCTTCTGAAGCGTCTTTACCGTTGCTGGTTTAATCAGATAATCCGTCACCCCCGCCTTCAACGCCTGAATGACATTGTCCTTTTCTGATTCTGCAGATAGCATAATGAACGGAAGCGAAGCATACTCAGAAGAGTTTCGAACTTTTGCGAGAAATTGCAAACCGTCCATCACTGGCATCCTGAAATCTGCGATTACCAAACCAACAGCGTTCCCGCTCTTTCTTTGGCTTTCCAGAGCATCAAAAGCTTCTTGACCGTTTCCGGCTTCGGAAATTTTCTTATATCCGAGTTCGCCTAGAAGCTTCGAGATTAGGATGCGAACACCCTTCATATCATCTACAATTAGTATGTGTATATCTTGTGGAAACATACTCAAAGTCTAATTTATTTTTTTAAAAGCGCAAATAATAATCTTAGGAATTTTCATTTAGTGACTTTTTCCAAGACCAACATCTTAACGCAATCATCCTATTTTGATGAACTTTGTAAACCCGTCAGAAGTTTCTGATAGATTCCATCAAAACCACCGTTGCTCATAATCAATATAAGATCACCAGAATGAGATTCCTGCACAAGATTGGAAACAATCTGATCAGCCGTCTCAAATGTAGAAGCTTGTTTGTTTTGTTTTTGAATATCTTGCACAAGATCATCGACCGAGAATCGCTCCGCTTGATCAATTTTAGACTGATCAAAAGCCTGAGCAATAATCACACGATCTGCCCCCATAAAAGCTTGAACATAGTCCTTTTGAAAAACTTTTCGTCGACTGGTTGCACTTCGTGGCTCAAAAACAGCAAAGACCTTACGAGATGGATAGCGAGCTCGAATTCCCTGCAAAGTTTCTCGAACTGCTGTTGGATGATGAGCAAAATCTTCGATGACCAAAATTCCTTGAGGTTCTCCTAAAATCTCCTGACGACGTTTGACCCCCTGAAAGCTGGCCAAAGATTGACTGGCCTTAGAAACATCCAACCCCCAACGATGAATCATGGACAAAACAGCCGTTGCATTCAATACATTATAATTGCCAGACATTGGAAGAAAGCATGAACACAGAATTTGCCCCTGATAACTCAACTGAAAATCTGTCCCCTGCTGGCTGACCTGAAGAACTTTTGATTGATAATCTCCCAACTCAATCCCATAAGAAAAACTTGGTAAAGTTTTTTCTTGCACGATCTGGGCAATGTTTTTTTCATGCGCACACCAAAGCAAGTTTCCATCTGCTGGCACAAGACTTAAAAGACGACGAAAGGCATCCTTCACCGCATCCAAATCCTTGTAGATATCTGCATGATCAAATTCCACACTGGTTAAAATCACATGCTTTGGTCGATAATGAACAAACTTGGGCACCTTATCAAAAAAGGCTGTATCGTACTCATCCCCCTCAATTACAAAAAATCGACCATCAGGATTTCGGAAGCTCTTTGCAAAATTTTTAGGGATTCCACCGATTAAAAATCCGGGTTTCTCTCCCAAGGAATCCAAAACCCACGCCATCATTGAAGTGGTCGTTGTTTTACCATGAGTTCCTGAAATCACCACACTTTCAAGATCACGAATGATAAATTCTCCCATAGCCTGTGGCAACGAGGTGTAAGGTATTCCTAAACGCATCAGCTCTTAGGATTCAGGATTCGATCG
>CAZFSX010000170.1:0-2076 GCA_964522115.1 uncultured Pseudobdellovibrionaceae bacterium
GAAAGATCGGGAACACGGGCTGTGCAGTTGGGAGATTTGGTTTCGATTGCTGAAAAACAATCCAGGGCTCGTCGTTTGAGAGAACTAAGCACAGAAAGATTTTTGTCTTTATTGAACCAACAAGTTGGTTCGGTGAAGGATGTTTTGATTTTGAAAAAACCTTCGAAGGGGACCCATGGTTTAACCCGTGATTATTGGCCCGTCTTTGTTGAGGGTTTGAAGACAGAAGAATTTATGAATAAAGAAGTTCGCGTGAAAATTCGCGCGGTGGTTGAAAATGAACGTCTGTCCCAAGAGGGACATCTGGTAGGTGAATATGCTCCATCAAATTGAGGCTTTAGAAAGTCGTTTGGGATATGTTTTTGAAGATAAGGATCTGGCGAAGATCGCTTTGACACACAAAAGCTTTTTCTATGAATCCCAACATCAAACAACAGGACACAACGAAAAATTAGAATTTCTTGGAGATGCTGTTTTGGATTTGGTGTTAAGTGAATTGTTGATGGAAAGTTTTCCCGAAGATGGAGAGGGAAGTCTTTCTAAAAAACGCGCAAGCCTTGTGAATGAAGGTGTCCTTGCAGGAGTCGCGAAAGCGATGGAGCTTGGTAGCTTTTTGATTCTTGGAAAAGGCGAAAAGGCCACCGGAGGTTATAATAAACCTCGATTGTTGGCTTCTGCGGTGGAAGCTTTGTTGGGAGCTGTTTTCTTAGATGGTGGTTTTTCCGAAGCACGTGATTTGGCTCGTCGTTGTTATGAGCCCATCTTGAACAACATGAATCCGGAACATGATTACTTCATGGATTACAAAACACGTTTGCAGGAAGTGATTCAAAAAGAAATGAAAATGACTCCGACTTATGAGTTGAAACAAGAAATTGGTCCTCCTCATGATCGTTTATTCGAAGTGGCATTAAAAATTGGTGATCATATTTTAAGTTATGGACGTGGTCGTAGTAAAAAACAGGCCGAACAAGAGGCCGCTCAAAAAGCACTAGAGTCTTTGACAAAAGACGAGGAGGCCGAATGTTAAAAGTAGGATACATAGGATTGATTGGTATGCCCAATGCGGGGAAAAGTTCATTATTGAACCGCTTGGTGCAGGATAAGATTTCCATCGTCACAGACAAACCTCAGACAACTCGCCGTCGAGTTTTAGGTTTGGTTTCCACCGAAAAGTCTCAACTGATTTTTGTGGATGCACCTGGGATTATTGGAGCCAACCATGGTCTGAATGCTTTCTTGGAAAAGGAAGCCGAAGAGGTGATGGCGGACAGTGATGTTCTTTTGGCCGTTTTAAGTCTGAAAGAAAAAGAAAAAACAAACATTGTTAAAGTTTTAGATATGGTTAGCACCAAAGGTAAAAAATGGGCGGCCGTAGTGACGCATTCTGATTTGCAAGAGTACGCTCGTCGGCTTCCGATCATCGAAGAGATGGTGACGTCTCGTGGTGGGCGGATGTGGGTGATTGAACCTTTACGCCAAGAAAAACAAGAAAATTTGGATGAAATGCTGGCAACATTGACAGATTGGTTGCCGGAATCTCCGCAGCCTTTCTATGATCCAGAATCGCTGACTCCGCATTCTGTGCGTGACATTGCGACAGAGATTATTCGTGAAAAAGGATTTGAATGTTTGCATCATGAACTTCCTTACAGCTTGGCCGTTCGCATAGAAAAGTTTGATGAGAGCAGTCCTACCTTAACGAAGATTTATGCCCACATCATGGTATCACGTGAAAGTCACAAGTTGATCGTGATTGGTTCGAAAGCTGCAACGATTAAAAAAATTGGAACAGAGTCTCGGTTGGCTTTGGAAAAACTTTTGCAAACCAAAGTTTTCTTAGATTTGAAAGTGATCGTTCGCGAAAATTGGATGGATAATCAGCGTATGATGCAAGAGTTAGGTTATTTCCATCCGAAAAAAGATAAATCTTCAACGGCAGAAAAAGCCAGATAAGAGGCAAAAATGGAAATCACAATTCTTCCCAAAGTGGCCGTCATTGGACGACCCAATGTTGGGAAAAGTACCCTGTTCAATATTCTGACGGATTCTCGCCGATCGGTGGTGAAGAATCAG
>CAZFSX010000170.1:2086-6128 GCA_964522115.1 uncultured Pseudobdellovibrionaceae bacterium
TGACCAGAGATATTATTTTTAAAAGCTGTGAGGTATGGGGAAAACAATTTGATTTGATCGATACGGGTGGGATCACGGAAGCCCATGATACTTTTTCGCAGATGATCCGCGAGCAGGTTTTAGACTTCTTAGATACCGTGGATTTTCTTTTAGTGGTGATGGATGGTCGTGCCGGATTGTGTGCCGAAGATCGAGAGATCATGCGGATTGCTCAAAAGTCCAAAAAGCCATTTTTACTTTTGATCAATAAGATCGACAAAGCCCATGAAGAAGAACTTCTGAAGGCTGAGTTTTATGAGTTTTCGACGGATATCGTTGGTTGTTCCTTTGAACAGCGACGTGGTGTTTCGGATATTTTGGAATGGTTGCATGTGCATTTGCCTGAACAAAAAACTGAAATCAAAGAAGGCATGAACATTGCCATCGTTGGAAAACCCAATGCAGGAAAAAGCAGTCTTGTGAATTGTCTTTTGGGCGAAGATCGTATGCTTGTCAGTTCCATTGCAGGAACCACCGTGGATTCTGTGGATACGCCTTTTATTTTCAATGGCAAACAGTACACCTTAGTGGATACAGCGGGATTACGTAAATCGGCTCGCCGAGAAGAGGATATTGAAATTATCGCTTCGTTTAAGTCCATGGAAGCCATTCGTAAATCTGACATCGTTTTGCTGGTTGTGGATGGAACGATGGGGCCCACAGAACAAGATGCGAAAATTTTGGAGGCCATCACGGATCAGCATAAAGGGATTATCCTTGTTGCGAATAAAAGTGATTTAGGAATGAAAGAAATTGAAGAATACAAAAAAGTATTCCGTGAACAAGTTGCCAGAAACTTTCATTTCTATCAGGATTTACCCGTTGTTTTCACAAGTGCAAAAACAGGAAAGGGGATGGACGATCTATTGCAGGCAATTGAATGGTTGTCTGAAAAATTAGTTCAACGCATTTCAACTCCTGATTTGAATGACTTCTTTTTTGAAACCATTCGTAAGGCTCCAGCTCCTGTGTATGGTGTGCATAATGTGAAGTTTTATTATTTAACTCAGACGCAGCAGACACCTCCTTCCTTCATTGCTTTTGCCAATCATCCAGATGGGGTTGATAATTCCTATCGTCGATTTTTGATCAAAAATATGAAGGAAAAATTTGATCTGTGGGGCGTTCCTTTGCGTGTTTTCGTGATGAAGAGCAAAGGGAAAAGGGATTAGGATGAAGCAAACACGGGGAGTTTGGCGCACGCGATTTGGTTTTTATTTGGCAGCTGTGGGATCGGCCCTGGGCCTTGGAAATCTGTGGCGCTTTCCCTATGTCGTTGGAGATAACGGAGGCGGTGCCTTTGTGCTTTTGTATCTGACCCTGGCTTTGATTGTGGGGACTCCTTTATTGATCGGCGAATTGTTGATTGGTCATCGTACGGGAAAAAGTATTCTTGCGGCCACTCGTGACATCAACGCTGTTCATGGCAGACGTGCTGTGCGATGGATGGGGCGGGCAGCCTTTGTCGTTGGATTGATTGTTCTGGCTTACTATGCGGTGATTTCTGGATGGGTTTTGCATTTCTTGACTCAATTTCTTGTGGCATTGATGCACCCTGAATCTCTGATGGAAAAAACCTCTTTATCAACATTGTTACATAATGGTTGGTTGCAAATACTGTTGGCCAGCGCTCATTTATTGGTCTGTGTTGTTGTTGTTTCCCGTGGTGTTCAAGAAGGTCTTGAAAAATGGATTGGTTTAACTTTGCCCTTCTTCATTGTGATGACGTGTTTTTTGTTGTCTCAATCCTTAAGTTTGCCGGCAGCAGGACAGGCCTTGCGATTTTTATTTTATCCAGATTTTTCACGTCTCACCTTGTCCTCTTTATCTTCTGCCATTGGGCATGTTCTTTTTTCGTTGAGTGTGGGGTTTGGTGTGATGGTGACTTTCGGAAGTTATTTGCATCCGAAGGATCATGTTCCGACAGCAGGATTTCGTGTTGCTGTCGTTGATACCATTCTTTCTTTTGTTGCAGGACTTCTGGTTTTTCCTATGGCCTTGCAGGCATCGGGGACCCCGTTGAATGAGCCAGTTTTGTTGTTTGAGACTTTACCGCGATTTTTAGCCTCCATGCCTGGAGGAGTTTATATTGGTTTGATTTTCTTTCTGTGTTTGTATTTTGCGGCCCTGGGGGCCAGCATCGGCATGTTAGAAATGGTGGTTTCGAATGGAGTCGACTTGTTGAAAGTTTCTAGAAATACTTCGGCCTGGGGAGCTGGTTTTTTGGCTTTGATTTTTGGAATTCTTCCAGCTTTGTCCAGCAGTGTTTTGATGAATGTGCGTGTGCTTGGCTATGGTCTTTTAGAGTTCTTAGACAGTCTATTGATCAACTGGGGACTTCCTTTGGTTGGATTGGGAACTTGTTTTTTTCTGGATCGATACTTCCATCAAGAAGAATTTGAAAAGGAATTTTTTCATCGTGAATCCATCACCAGTTCCATTCTTTTTCCCTTCTGGCAAAAAGCTATTCGCTGGGTGATACCATCTTTAATTTTATTGGGCTTTATTTTAAGACTATGCCATGCAATTGCTTCAAAATAATGAAAGATGAATCTAGCAGATTGAAAACTAAGTTTAATTCAACGTCCATTGCAAAAAAAGTTTCCAAATGGAACTTTTCCATTGTCCATGAGATTGACGACTGAGAATGTTCTCATTAGAGATGGTGAATTGAAAATCTTCACGGTGTCCATAACTCAATCCAGTTCGATGATAGTGACCCTGACCTGAATCACTTTCAGAACTGTTGATCTGATGAATGGAACCTCCAGACTGAAATTGAAAGTGTTTGAAGAGTGGAATAGATAAATCATATCGTAGGCCTTGAGTATCGACCCAAGAAGGGCTCCAGTATTCATTGACGCTTTTTTGATATTGAATCCGCTCAAGCCCTGGTCCTATCCAGAGCCAAACAGGGAAAGTTGAAAATGCATACTTCCATTCGATATCAATCTTTTTTCGTTCGTTTTCATCAGAAAGCCAAAGATGAGCAAGTTTGATTTGAAGTTTGGAATTCTGAGTTGATTTCAAAGACCAACTTGGATTCAAGGACCACCCCGTCTGAGACTGCATCCATGATGTTGTTGCAAGTATCCATTCGGATCCAAGGTGTTTTTTGAAATGGACTTGGGTATCTGAGTTTTCCGTATGCCATAAAAAATGGACGTCACCTGTTCCAATGATTCTTGAAGACGAAATTTCATTTTTAGATTCTGCAAGGCCGAATTGAACTTGTGTGCGAAAATTCTTGGAATATTTCCAAGTAGCCTCTGTTGAAAATTCACGGACAGAATAGAAGAACGTATTTTGAGTTTTTTCTGTTTGCACATATCTGGCTGCAAAGTCATAAAAGTGATCTGGCTCAAAATTATAGGGCCAACCAAGATCGCTTAAAATATGAGGGCTTACAACTTGAAGTTGATTAGATTCCCAAAGGTCAGAATCAGATCCTCGTGAAAAATGAATATTGAAAGCTTCTGTGGGTCGAAATTTAAGATCTTTGGAAAGATGGGGTAAATGATTTTCAGCACGAGCAAAAAGACCACAAAGCAGAAGAAATAGAAATTCAATAATAAAGAATATTTTCATCGCCCATCTCCTGCTGACTGATCTGCGTGAAAAATATTTGGATGTTTATCTTGTGGAATTATATATTTGTACAGAAATAAGCCTTTTTCCTGAGAAAGAAGAGAATGATTTTGTTCTTTCAGCTCAAATGTCGACCAAAATAGTAATTCTTTCAGGTTTGTATTGGGTTCAACATGGATATGCAATCCTGTGTCAGGATGAAAGGATAGTTCAGTTGATGCTTGATCTTGCATATCTAAGATAACGTCTTCGATGGAAAAAATCTGAGTGGAGTAAGCTGATTTGAGTTCTTGAATCATTGCCAGAAAATATTGAAATTGGGGTTCTTTTCCAAGATATTCTGGGTCTAGAACAAGAACAGCATGACCAGATTCTTTCTTTGTTTGTTGCAGTTTATCTTTCAAATAGGCAATAA
>CAZFSX010000171.1:0-6076 GCA_964522115.1 uncultured Pseudobdellovibrionaceae bacterium
ATGTATATATTTACAAAAAATCAGGATTTTGCAGAACAAATTCTAAAAGAAAGCAGTTGCGGTGGTGCTTGTGTGAACGATGTTTTAATTCACTTAGCCAATCCGCACCTTCCCTTTGGTGGAATTGGGCAAAGCGGAATGGGAAGCTATCATGGACACCATGGTTTTTTAACATTCAGTCACAGCAAAGCCGTTTTTCATCAAGCCCGGTGGGATGCTCTGCGTTTGATTCTTTATCCACCTGCCTCAAAAATGAAATTGAAAATCTTGCACTGGATGGCTCGGCTGTTCTAAACAGATGGCATGTCACAAAAACAATGGACCGTCGGTCAACTTACTCAAGCATGGGCGCAGCAGCAAAACCTTCCCTGTTTGTATCTTCAACAAACAGGCAGCACCAATGGGTTAGCCAAAGAAAAGCTTTATCCTTTGATCATCACAGATCATCAAACAGAAGGACGTGGTCGATCAGATCACACCTGGCAAGACGTTCAAGGAGCCAACCTTCTTAGCAGTTGGAGTTTTCAACTTAAATCGCCCCCAAGCCCTGTCCTTTCTTTACGTATCGGCTATGCGCTTTTCCAAAGCCTTCAAAGCAGCTTTCCACAAAAGAAATGGTCCCTGAAGGCTCCTAATGATATTTATCTGGAAGATAAAAAAGTCGCTGGACTTTTGATTGAAATTTTTCAGATCGATCAACAAATCCGTTTGATTGTAGGATTGGGATTAAATGTCTTTGCGGATCCAAAACTTCCCACGAGCACCCATTTAGAATCCCCATTGATCTTTGAAAGGGCTGATGAACTCCAAACTTTTCAAAATCAATGGCAACAGTTTCTGCAGTTTTGGTTTCAGGCACTTTCGGATTTAGTCCAAAACAAAAGACCTTACGAGCTTGAAATTGAAGAGCGTCGCGACATCCTGCAAGCTCTGAATCTTTTTCCTGGACTTTCCAGTCCCTATACAGAAATTTCCCCTGAAGCAGATCTTTGGATCGGTACAAAAAAAATCCCATGGTTGGATTTGTAAGGAGTTTTATGCGCTATCTTTTCTTAGCCATTGCAGGTCTTGTTATTGCCTTTGGAATCCGCCTGATTATTTATTTAGGAGCTTTTAAAGATATTGCGATGTCAGAAGTGGATCGTGGATCCATGTCGATGGTCTATGTCGATGTCATGGGCCCTTATCACAAAGTCACTCCTTCGATCGAAAAGGTCGAAGCGTGGGCGAAAGAAAAAGGCATTGATTGCAAAGATTCCTTCGGCCAGTATTTAGATAATCCAGACATCGTCGAAGAGGCTCGATTGAAAGCCCGCGTAGGTTGCATGGTTCAAGAAAAACCAATGGACCTTCCTGCGGATTTTCACTATCAAACAGTTCCTGCTGCTCATTATTTGCAAGTGGTCTTCGATGGATCTCCATCAATTGGACCGATCAAAGTTTATCCGAAGGCTCTGGAATATATCCAAAATAAAAAGCTTAAATCCCAGGGGGCTGTGATTGAAATTTACCGTGTTCACAACGAAAAGGAAGTCACAACAACCTATCTTTTTCCCTTAGAAAATCCTTAGATAGAAGGGTCGACCACTTCGACGGAAAGATCAATTTCCGTCGAAGTCTTGATCAATAAAGAGATCTTGTTTTGAAATTATCGAACTTGCTTATTGAAGTAACAATAAAACTTTAAAGCGCCATCCCCATCTTCATCCGGCGGATTGTTGGCCATTTTTAGAAAAAAGGTATCACCTGTTTGGCGAAGATATATTTTCCCGATGGATTCGTATTCATATTTTAGACCAGATACTAAAGACTTTCCATCGCTGACGGCATAATCATTCGCTGCAATGAAATTGTAATTGTTCACACGATCAACTTCAGCCTCATCTAAATCATCCCACATATCCACAGTGCTATCCAAAGCATAGGCTGGAACATGAAACTTTGTATGCCCATGCCCATGCAACAAAACCATCAAGCCAGAAACTTCCTGCTGAGGTGCCCGCACCGAATAACAACGCCCACTGTACCAACCAGAAGACAATTCATCCTGAGGATGCCCTGCCTGTTCGAAAAGATTTTCCAGAGATTGAAGATTGGTGGCCTTCACCGTGGTATTTTCCACAAGCTGAATTGTGACGCCCGAATTCGAGGCTGCTGAAACAAATCCTGCCGATAGCAAACAGAGACTAAAAAATATTTTTTGCATTTTTGTATGTCCTATCATCATTTCCCCCTTTGATGAGATCTAAAAAGCCCTGCTCATGATGCTTTCAACTTTTAAATCCAGATGCAAATCAATTTTTCATTTAATCAGAGGATCTTCAGGAAATCATAACAATGAAAGCCAGGAACAAAATCTACCTGGGACACAAAAAAGCCCAACCCCCCGGAGGGGACTGGGCTTCTGATAAAACTTCTATCCAATTTCAAAAAACAGGATTTTATTTTCCGCGGATCAAGTTCAATGCAGAACCTGCACGGAACCATTTCAACTGTTCTGCATTGTAAGAATGCTTCAAGGAAATAGTTTCCTTGCTGCCATCTTTATGAGTCACAGTCATAGATACATTCTTGCCTGGAGCCAAATTTGCAAGATCTGTCAAAGCAATGCGATCATCTTCTTGGATTTTGTCATAATCTTTTGGATCAGCAAAAACCAATGCCAAGACACCTTGTTTTTTCAAGTTTGTTTCATGGATACGCGCAAAACTGCGTGTGATCACAGCAGAACAACCTAAGTAACGAGGACTCATGGCTGCATGTTCACGAGAAGAACCTTCACCATAGTTTTCATCACCGATGATCACCCATGATTTTCCAGCCTTCTGATACTCGCGAGCCACTTTTGCAAACTCAATCCCTTTTTCACCCGTCAATTGGTTTTTACCTTTTCCAATTTCACCTGTGAAGGCATTGTCTGCACCCAACAACATATTGTCAGAAATATTATTCAAGTGACCACGGAATTTCAACCAAGGTCCACCTGGGCTGATATGATCTGTGGTGCATTTCCCTTTTGCTTTCGCAAGAACCAATTGATCCACATAATCTTTTCCATCCCAAGCTTTGAACGGAGTCAAAAGTTGAAGACGTGAAGATGTCGGAGCCACCGCAACCACAGCATTTTTTCCTGCTGGTTTTTGGTAACCTTCTTCATCCTTCACAAAACCTTTTTCAGGAAGCTCTGGAGCCACTGGAGCTTGAAGTTTGATACTTCCTGTTGGAGTTTTTAATTCATCACGAGTTGGATCAAAATCCAAACGACCTGCAAGACCCAAGACCATCACCATTTCAGGTGATCCAATGAAAGCCAAAGTTTCACTGTTGGAATCATTACGCCCACGGAAATTACGATTGAAAGAAGTCACGATCGTATTTTTCTCACCGGACTTCACATCATCCCGTTTCCATTGACCGATACAAGGTCCGCAAGCATTGGCAAGAACCGTTGCTCCCACCTCGTTCAAAATCTTCATTTGTCCATCACGCTCGATGGTGTTTTGAACCTGAGTCGATCCTGGGCTAACCAAGAATGGCTGTTGCATTTTTACGCCAGCTTTCATTGCTTGTTGAGCCACAAAAGTCGCGCGACCGATATCTTCATAAGAAGAGTTCGTGCAAGATCCAATCAAAGCACTGGACAATTTCACAGGCCAACCATTTTCTTGAGCTTCTTTTGCAATCGCAGAAATAGGACGAGCGATATCTGGAGAATGTGGTCCCACCAAATGAGGTTCCAATGCTGAAAGATCAATTTCATAGACTTCGTCAAAATATTTCTTAGGATTTTGAAGAACATCCGCATCTGCAGTTAAGATGTCTGTGTTGGCATCTGTCAATTTCACCAAATCAGCACGGTTGGTCGATTTCAAATATGCTGCCATTTTTTCATCATAAGGAAACACAGAACATGTGGCACCAAGCTCAGCACCCATATTTGTGATTGTGGCTTTCCCTGTGCAAGAAATGGATTTTGTTCCTTCACCGAAATACTCGACGATTTTATCTGTTCCACCCTTCACCGTCAGCATTCCGCAAAGTTTTAAAATCACGTCTTTTGCCGAAGTCCAGCCGCTGAGTTTTCCTTTTAAGTGAACACCGATCAATTTTGGATTTTTCACTTCCCAAGGAAGTCCCACCATCACATCGGAAGCATCACTGCCTCCAACACCAACAGCACACATTCCAAGACCACCCGCATTCGGTGTATGTGAATCCGTACCAATCATCAATCCACCTGGGAAAGCATAGTTTTCAAGAATCACTTGATGAATAATTCCAGCGCCTGGTTTCCAAAAACCAATGCTGTAGCGAGAAGACGCTGTTGCTAAAAAGTTATAAACTTCTTCATTCGTTTTATTTGCAGAAGTCATATCTTCTGCTTTTCCTTTGTAGGCTTGGATCAAATGATCACAATGCACGGTCGAAGGAACTGCAGCTTCATCTTTTTCTGCCAGCATAAATTGCAAAAGTGCCATTTGAGCTGTTGCATCTTGCATCGCCACGCGGTCAGGTCTTAAAAGCAAAAAGCTTTTTCCGCGTTCGATCTCTTGGTTTTGAGCATCATCAAGATGTCCATAAACAATTTTTTCAGCCAAAGTTAAAGGTCGATTCAAACGTTGTCGAATCACCTCAAGATTTTTTCGGGTCTTAGCGTAGACGTTCGTCAACATCTCGGCCGTTGTTTCAATTTTTGCAGACATGGGCTTTCCTTTCCGAGTTGAAATTCAATTGATTTTTCACCAATCTATTCAAACACGTCATGGAATTCAATGCCGCTTTTCCATTGCGACTCGATGCGGTTGAGCTGAGACGTTCGGGCTTAGAAATTCAAATTTATTTTTCTTGATGCTGACTTAACATCTGCCTTTTAAGGAAGGCCGCAATAGGAATGGCGAACAACATTCCAACAAGGCCCAATAAATTACCACCGATGATCAAAGCCAACATTGTCACCAAAGGCGGAAGCCCCACCTTATTCCCAACAAGACGCGGAGTGATAACCGTTCCTTCTAAGCCCTGAACAACAGCAAAGACAGCCAATAAACCTAGCAAAGTCTGCGGCCCATTCCAATTTGCTAAAACTAAAAGCAGGGAACTAAAAAATCCAAACAAAGCACCGACGTAAGGAATGATACTCAACAGTCCCGTCAAAGCACCAATCAAAAGACCGAAGGGGACGCCCACCCAACTCAAACCGACGCTGTACATGATTCCTAAAATCAGTCCAACCAACAATTGTCCACGTAAGTATCCGCTTAAAACTTCATCCAAATCATCAATATATCTTTGCAGACGTTCAGGGTTTTCAATGGGTATCCATCGACGAATCAGTGCGATGATTTTTTCATAGGATCCAATCATGTAAAAGAAAAACAGAGGAATCAGAGCCAAGTTAATAAGAACTAAAATAAACTGAAAAATGGATCCAAAGAATCCCGTCAACGAACTTGTTACTTTTTGCAACATACCTGCTGAAATCTGAGATATTGATCCCAAGATCATTTGACTAAGCTGCTTGGACGAGTAGTGAAATTGCAAACCATACTCTTTGGCTAAATCTTCCACCTGAACAAGCAGACGATCCGTCAAAGCTGGTAACTCTTGAAAAAATTGAATGGACTCATCCGCGATTTTGGGAATGGCCAGAGCCAATAATCCCACCGTCGCCAAAGTACTTATAATAAAAACACACAAAACAGAAACCTGCCGTGGAATTTTTCGTGATTCTAAGGCCTTCAGTAATGGAAAGAAAAAGTAGGCAAATCCAAAAGATATCAACAGAGGATAAATCGCCAAGCCCAAACTGTAGATAAAAAAGCATAACAGCAATAAAAAGCTGACAACACGAAAAACAGAATGGGCATTCCATGAAAATCCCCAGCAGGTATTCATGGAATGGGAAGAGCTGCACTCTTTCGGTTCATTCGAGTTCTTTGTTGCATCCACAGCAGCTCCTTTTCATTTTTGAAATATTATTTTCAAAGTGAAAAATCTTTAAACGTAACTTCCCGTGCGAATTTTTTCTAAAATGATTTTTTCCATTTTGATTGGATCTTTTGGATCCACAGAAAAT
>CAZFSX010000172.1:0-6039 GCA_964522115.1 uncultured Pseudobdellovibrionaceae bacterium
CCTTTCCATATCCCATGTCTCCAAAATTAGTTGCCCAGCATTCTGAAAGAAGGAACGTATCAACCAACCCATGAAAACAGTGTTCGCCAAGAGCAATGATGTTTTTTCCATAAAGACCCGCTTCCATGGCAACACGACCAGATCCAATGACTGATTTTGCACGCAAATAATAGGGATTTAAACCAACATGATGTTTTTCAAATTGAAAACAAGATTGAACTTCTTTGGGTGCTTGATTCCAAGTTTTTTTTAATTCTTCAGGAAAATCGTTAGGATCAAGACCAATCCACTGAAACAGAATTTTTTCCTGACACTGTTGGCGCAGTTGTAAAACTAAAGTGGAATTTTGAAGACAAAAAGAAAGAAAAGAAAAAGCGCGCTGACCTTTGGGGCCAGTCGGTCGAGTAACCCATAAAAAGCAAATATCTTCCAGCGACGCGAAGTCTGATTTCAGAGGAAGTTGAAATGGATTTCTAAATATTTCTATTTTATCTGGATTCATTCCAAAATCTTGAATCAAACTTCGACCCGCATTTTCGCAAACAGGAAGAACTTGTTCACCATAAATATCCCATAATTTTTTCGAAAGGGAATAATGCTGACGTCCATGTATGGATGATATCACGGCAATATTCAATCCCCATCGACTCCAAAAAGCTTGTCGGGCAGCAGCTCTTGAATGAGTGTGGATGATGTCTATTTGATGTTGTATTAAAAACTTTCTTAATTTCCAAAGCGTAGTCCATCGCTGAAATCCACGTTTGATCGAAATTGGTAGTTTTAAGATAGGACATGACCAGGGTAAATGGAATTGATCCGAAATTGCAAAAACTTGATCTAAGTCACTTTTTTGCTGAGATTCTGCTAGCGTAAAGGCAAAAACTTCAGCCCCTGTGAGTTGTGTTTGAGACATCAGATGAAGTATGCGCATGAATCTTTGACCTCCCCTTGTAGCGAGTAGAAAAGAGTTTCAATTTTCTGTCAAGGCACGTGGGGTAAGTGGAAGAGCTTTATTCAAAATCTATTGAGGTTGCAAAAAAGCACGTGAATCGGGAAGTGGGTATTGATTCGGTTTTACGTAGGCTGCTTTTTCAATTTTTACCGACTTTTGAATGGAATGATAGATTTGCTGTTGTTCTGGTTGAAAATAATAAAGTACAGGGGATGTGGTATATCGAGAAGGAATCTTTTCCATCGTTTGAATTTCATTGTTCAATTGAGCAATGGTGCGATTCATTTGAGACGCTATTGCTTGCAAAAAATCTTGAGAAATATTTTTTTCAGATTTGGAATAAATCATCAGTTGAATATCTCCATATCCTACCGTTGTCCCATTCATTTGCGCAGTGATCATTGTTTGTTTTAAGTAATTTTGAAGGTCTTTTTCATTGTCAAAAAACTTCAGAAGAGCAGATTCTAAGGATTCAGAAAAATCTTTTAAAAAATTTTCTCCATGCCCAATCATCATTCCGCCAGAGGCATCCCAAAGATCGTCACCTAAAAAGACAATACGATAATCAAGGCTATCTTGAATTTGAGCTAAGGAATGCAGAATTTGTCCGCTTTCTTCAGGAAGAGTGGCGCCTCTGTAGGCTGTTCTGTTATAGTCAGAATTCCATGGTTTTTGGGTAAAGATAACCCCGACATCATCACCTGAGTGAGTGAATGTAAATTGACGACTCAGAGAAGTTTTAAAACTTGATCTCAGTTGCCGATTCAGTTTTTTAAACCTAAGAGTCAGTTGTTGTTCTCCTTGGCGGACATATTCAATGGCCGTTTCAGTGCTTCCATTTTGAACAGCACTCAATTCGATGGCTGTCGCCTGTGAGTTTTTAGCTCCCATCCCTATATGATCGATGGAGATAGCACCAAATTTTGCCCTGGAAAAATCCACCAGGTTTCTTCTTTCGACACGAAGAGCAGGATTGAACCCATCGATCAATTCGTAATAGCGAATCAGATTTTCAGCATCATCAGACTGAAGGTTAACTCCAAATTTTTGTCGAAAAGCTTTTTGAATTTCAGGGATTGTCTTTTTCTTGCGCAAAATTTCAAATACTTTAATGTTGAATGTCTGGACTCTCATTCCAGTGACGGAAGTTGCGTCTTCCATCAACCTCATTGCAATACGTGGTTGCTTTAAAAAAAGACGGTGCAGAGTTCGAAAGTCGGCAAAGTTTTTAAGCAGAGCATCTGTTGCAGCCATATCCAAATGGGTTACCAATTGATTTTCTTCAAGAGTACGAGCATACCTTGATCGAAGCGCGGCGCTATCTGCACTTGTTGCTAAGCCACCACGAAAAAAGTTTTCAGGGTGATCTGAGGCGACGATGACTTCTTTGGCTTGATGGTAAAAGCGTGCATTTGCCTCTTTAAAAGCTTTTTGAAGTTCAAGGCTCACCACCGGATCAAATCGAGGGTCAACAAGTTCATACATAAATTCACCTGATTTAAAGTCAGAAGATTTTGCAATCATCTCTGGAAGATGAATTTGAGGGACCGACAGATCATGGGATAAGTTTTTTATCATACCTTGGCTTTCTAAAGCCTCTAAGGTGTTCTGAATGTCTGTGAAAAATTCCTTTTTTCCTAAATTTGTAATGGATGTGACAAAGGGTTTATTATTTGTCGAATCATTTAAAGTTTTCATTGCCGTTTGTTCAAATCTGAGGAAACGAAAATGACGCCCCTTTAGTTTCCCACTTTCGTGGGCCAGAATCCATTGGAAATAACTGCGGTTCTGTTCTGTGATGGTGGGCTCGATTTTTTCATAACGTTCAATGATTTCTTGACGAGCCAAATTCTGGGACGATGGGTGAATTTTGTTGCCCATGTAGGCTTTCATTAAACTGACCGCTTTGGGTGCTTTTTGAAGGATCCATGTCGGTGTTGCTGCTAACAGCACTTGGTCCGCCAACCATGTCCCAGCATAGCAAAGAGTTGCGGCCCGCACTTTTGGTTTGTAGCAAAGCAGGGATCGGAGTTCTTTCTCTGCAATGGATTCTACTATTGAAAACAGAGAAGGACTACTGACGGGAACGGAATAATTGGTCCCCTCTGCCCATGAGGCTCTGGACATTTGACCAGCTTTGTAGACAGGGTAATTACGATAAACAATTTCAGTCTTTTGTTCGTTTTCCCATTTTTCCATCTCGGGAATCAGACGAAGACTTGGATAATTTTTTAACTGATCAAGACTCATGCGGGAATTCAGAAGGGGATCATAGAAGGGATGCCCTTGAACAAGGGCGACCTTGAGTCGTATGTCTTGATCTACTTTTTTTCGAAAATTGGCGTCCAAGCGAAGGTTTTTGTGGAACATTTGCTTCCACTTGGAAAAGGATTCCAAGACATGCATAAGAGCTTCTTTTGTGTCTAAAGTCCCACGAGCCATTCCTTCAAAGCAAGCCATTATGGCGGGTTCGAATTGCTCTTGGGCTTGTTCTTGCAAAGAACAAGTTCGAAAGCTTTCTTTTTCCTCTGGATTTTTTTTGAAAAAATCCTGGCAGTTTGCCAAGGCTTGTTCCGCGTGGCAAAGGGCTGTTTGTTTGAGGGTTAGAGGTGAAAGTAGCAGCGGTTGAACAGGGGGGGCACTTCCAGTTTCTATCGCGTGGTTTTGGGTGGGCCAGCACAGTAGAAAAATACAGAAGGTGAAAGAATTTATAGGGCGAAAGACTTTCCTGGTCGCGCGAATATTCCTTGGCGATAAGATCGCAAATTCAAGACATTTTCTCCAAATGAAGACTCCCAAAGCTTGTGCTTCAGGAGATTTGTCGTCTGTCACCGTTTTCATCCCCTGCAGAGTGAAGAATGTATGAAAGAAAGGAAAGGTATTTTCCATTTTTAAAGAAAAATCAATCAAAGATAAGGCATTTTTTTCACAAGATTTCTCTCGCTTAGGGTATAACCAGTTTCATGTTGAAGATTTTGACAACGACAAGTCGACTTTTTAGAACTTGGTCTCTTTTTGGGGCCATGACCGTCTTCCTGATAGTGATGGGATGGCCAGGACTGTCTTTGGGGGGGATTGATCAGGCGTCTTCCATCACTGCAGGCATGGGGATAAAATCTTCTTCGAAAATGGCCAGTCGAATTCCTGTTCAAATTCAAATCCAGGATACTTACGATTTAGCGACTTTGCAGCGGTTTTGCGCTTTATGGAACTTTGAATACAACCGAATTTCGCGTCGAGGTTCCAGCAATGGTATGGCTGCGGACTGTTTGTACAGCCAAACCATGACAACCGTTCGTCCTTCATTTGTTCAGCAAGAGGGTCGTCCCTCACTAAGAATTTTAATTCGAACCTTATCTGCCCACAGTTTGCGCCTGGATTTATGGACTCCTCAGGGACGTCATCGTGCTTACAACATGAATTACTGGGGTGTGCAGGGGGAATTTCTTTCATTGATCATCAATTTGATTCAAGAGCATTATCAGCCCCGACAGGGATCAGAATGGGTATCCTTTGGTGGGGCTTGTTCAAGAGAAAGCGTTTTACTTTCAGATGCGATAGATTCCATTTCTGCAATGTGGGAGTTTATTTTTGATACAGCCGGCACCTTGGACATTCAGGATGAGGATTTAAGCGATCGTGATCGCTGGAATCTTTCGCAATTTGCCTTGAGTTTAGAAAAAAGTAAACAGTCCCCCAAGCTGGGTTCCTGGAAGTCTCTTTTTGATGTGGCAGAGTCAAAGGTTGAGAAATTTAAAAAGTATACCACACAGTTAGATTCTTCTTTTTGGGCTCGGTTTGTCAGATCCAGAGATCGCTTGCTAGAGGGAGCTACTTTGTTCGCGAATCCAAAGATGCAAGCCAAGAAGGTGGCTTATCAACAAAGTTCTTCTAATGTTAACGCCGATCTATCGATGGAGCTGAAGCAACAAGAGGATCAAAGTTTTGATTTTTACAGGCGGATGTTGATTGGATTTTCTCAGCTTTTGTTTGGAGGATCGAAAGAATCGGGTTTGGATGCGGATCCGCAAAAAAAACGTTTTTTGATTGCGGCTAGCCAGGCCAATCATTGGAATCAAGAGGCGAAATGGGCAGAGCCTGTCAATATGGATGCGGATGTGCTTCAGTGGATTCAGGCCATGGGGCCTCAGGTAGAAATTCAGGGAAAAACAGAATCATCCAATCTGCAATGGATGATGCGAGTGACTCTTTTTAAAGATTTTTTATTATTAAGGAAAGATTCCATAGCAATAAGTTCCCCTGATTCCTATGAAACTTCCGGAGAAGGACATGAACTTCACATGTCAGTTCGATTTCGAAACTTTGGCATCGGCTATCAAAGACAAAGGGATTACTTTGATTCGAATTCCGAAGTGCAAGACGTACAAAAGGTGACCAGTTCACACTGGGTCAACTTCAGTTCATCTTTCCTGGATCGTCAAAAAATTTACATGTTTTATCGATGGACCAAGGATTTTACTATGAATGTTGGTGTTCAGAAGAATCAGTCCCAGGAGCTTCCAACTTCAGTGTCACATATGAATTGGAACGAAGATCTTTATTTTACTCAATTTTCTTGGGTATGGAAGAAATAGCTGCGAAGTTATTCTTGGTCCTGGAAGGCCCAACGATAGAGAAGATGCAAAGTCTTGTCTTCGTAGGGGTCCAGTTGGGATTCTAGGTCTTGTGGGGAATATCCAGTCCCAAGTTTCAGGATTCGAATCCGTCCTTGTTTTTTAATCTGAAATTGAATTCTCCATGTACGATAGGAAAGAACTCCTGTTTGTGTCATCGGATCATAGTGGATTCGTTTTTTTTTATGATTCAAGGGGTCTGTCGATAATTGGGTTTCCGCAAAGCTTTTCAAGAAAGGAAGGTCTTTTTCTAAAAAAAGAAATTGGCATCGGGCCAATTCGGTATAGTCAATTTTCCAAGTTTGAACAGATTTCAACCATCCTATTTTTTCAGAAGGAAAGCTATCGCTTTCGGGAATATAGGGTTTGATATCTAAGATGGGAGTTCCATCTAGTAGATCGACTTGATCCACAAAAATTTTTCGTCCCTGTATTTTTAGAAGTCTTGCAGGG
>CAZFSX010000173.1:0-2914 GCA_964522115.1 uncultured Pseudobdellovibrionaceae bacterium
AATAAACCAGGTCGAGTCAGAATCTATATGGGAGAATCTGGAAAAGAAACAAACAAGCTTTTCTATATGGCCGAAGGAGCTGTTCCTCTTCATTTTTCTGACATGAAAAACAAAGTTTTTATTCTGTGCTACTAAGGCTCCATATCTGCTACTAGCCGCCGCAATGGCGGCTCTTTTTGATCAATCAAAAAAATATTCAAGCACGACAGAGTCGAGATACTCATCATTGAACTTCCTGAAGTGTTTCACAGTTCCAATCTCAGTGAATCCAAATTTTTTGTACAAATTGATTTCATCTTTGTTATTGGAAAAAGCACTTGCCTCTACCTTTTCAAACCCTACCCGCCGTGCGTGATCCATCGCTTCTTTGATAAGGATCATTCCAAATTTTTTATTCGTTCCTCTGAATTTTTTTTGCATGCCAAAAGAAAGAAATCCTCTGTGAGAAAATCGAGGGTTTTCACTTTTTTCAATGTAACACCACCCAACAACTAGATCCGATTCAATAGCATAGTACACAGGAAGACATTGATCTATGAGGTTACTTTGGTGTTTTTCCACGATAGATAGGTCTTCTGCGCAGATTGGATCTATTTGATCATACTCTTTGGCAACTCGATCAAGAAGGCTGTGAAACCTAGAGAAGAATGATTTGTGTGCAGATACAACTTTGATCAACTTTTGATCCCATATTCTTTCATTTTCTTGTAGAAGCTGCTTCTGGAAACTTTAAGAACCTTGATCGCTTCCTCTATATTTTTGTATTTCTTCATTGTTGCATTAATAACTGACTCTTCACAAAGAGAAAGAATAGATTCAAGTCCTAAGTGCAAATTTGAATAGCTGAAAAAAAATCCATCACCAATATTTGGAGATTCATTATTTCTTTTGCTCACAAGAAATAATTCTTCGACATCTTCTTTTCTGATGACAGGAAGAGGCGAAGATAGAGCTAGACGCTCACAAATTCTTTTTAACTCCCTCACGTTTCCAGGAAAATCATAGTCCATCAATACGGACATGGCCTCATGAGAAAAAACCTTGCAACACTGAGGTCTAAGACTATTCATGAAGTGATTTGCAAGATCTTCGATATCTTCTTTTCTCTGTCTTAAAGGAAGTAAATTGATTCTGTTTCCATTGAGACGAAAATAAAGATCCTCTCGAAACTTTCCTTCTTTGACTAATTTTTCAAGACTACTGTTTGTGGCAGAAATAACCCGAACTTTCACAAACGTAGGCTTTACTGAGCCTACCCGACGGATTTCTCCATTTTCCAGAAACCGAAGAAGCTTTGCTTGAAAAGCAATGGGTGCGATTCCAACTTCATCCAAAAAAAGGTCACCGCCATCTGCTAGTTCAGCTAAGCCCTTTTTTGACGATTTGGCTCCTGTGAATGCGCCTTCGATATGTCCAAAAAATTCTGACTCAAAAAGATCAACCGGAATACTCGCCGCATTGACGGTGACTATGTGTCCGCCTTTTTCTTGCCTACTCAATAAAGAGGCGACAACTTCTTTTCCTGTTCCCGTCTCCCCTTCTATCAGAATATGACTTTTTTCATCACGAAGGTTTGCAATGTCGTATTTGATTTGTTTCGAAAATAAGCTTGATCCAATCCAAGAAACAGACTCCTTGTCTGTTTTTTCATTCATTTCATGGAAAGCCTCGATTTTTCCCAAAATCGCCACAACCTCTTGAGGATTAACCGGTTTGGATATGAATCTTTGAGCACCCGCCTTCAGGCAGCTTTCCATAAGATCGATTCTCAGGTCACCAGACATCGCTACAATTTGTATTTTTGGATTTGCATCCAACAATCTTTCAATGACTTTTGGTCCGTCTGGCTGCCCGTCTTTTCTGTCCGCTAAATGCATATCAACAAATGCCGCAGAGAAAGTCTGATTTTCATGAACATGATTTGCACTTGTTGCACAAAAGACAGCCCAATTATCAGGAACAACGAATTTGAAGGATTCACAAAAAGAAACATCATCATCAACAACGAGAAGAGTATATTTTTTTTTCGACATAAGTACATGATCACGATTTTTTGCAAAAAAAAGTAGCACTTAAAATTCATCAGGACTTGGTTAAGAAAATTTAAACTAGACCTTCAGAAAAACAGTTGGATACTATTTGACTGTTGATATGGTTTTACTATCAAATTAGCATATACCGTATCAAAAAAATTAATGGAGATAAATATATGCAAGAACAGTATTCACATGAAATAAATACCAAACCAACAGACCAAGGTATAAAAAATAAAAAAATAGAGGAACCACAATGGTCAAATTACTATCCACCAATAGTAAGAAAGTTTGCTGAAGGTCTACTCAACGTCTCCACAAATACTTTAATCAAATTTGAACAAGATGGACTATTGACTCCTCATAAAATTAAATACGGAGCAATGGATGTTGTCGCTTATACCGTTGACGATATTTCTGCTTTATTAAAAAAACGAGGCAAAACACTTAAAACAGGACCTTCTGCTGAAACTATTGCCATCTTTAGTCAAAAAGGAGGTACTGGAAAATCTGCTTTTGCTCAACACATGTCTTTTCTTTTTTCATTATTCGGTAAAACACTGGTGATTGATGTTGATTCACAAGGAGATATCTCAAGTTTACTCGGTGGAATAAAAACATATAATCATGTAGCGGATCCAAATGAAGAACAAGAGCCTACGATACTCGAGTTAATGGATTGGAGCTTAAAAGACGGAAATGAATATCCGTACAGAAAAATGAATCTTGAACAAGTAGTAACGAAAATAACTCCAAACCTGCATCTTATTCCAGCGGATCTTGATATTTCAGAAATTAATTATTCACTAAATAGATTACCACTCAAAGATCGAGTAGACTCTGAAGGAAATATTTTACCTGGGGTTTTGGTTATGATTAAG
>CAZFSX010000173.1:2924-3718 GCA_964522115.1 uncultured Pseudobdellovibrionaceae bacterium
CTCCACCCAATATTGAAACTTGCAATCTACATGTATTATTTAGCGTTAACAGAATACTTATTCCTTTAGAGATTGAAGCGAAATGTCTTAAATCAATGCACAGAAATCAAATTTTCTTATACCGTTTAAAAGATCTACACCCTGGATTTAAATGGGATAAAGTTTTGATTGTTCCAAATAAATTTAAAAGAGAAAGCATAAAGATTAAGGCTCTATCGAGACTGCAAGACATTTATTTTGATTCAAAAAACGAATTCCAACTTTCAAAAATCATTTTCTCTAGCGCTGCAATTATGGACAAGTGCTCTGAATTAAAGGAGCCAATATTTTCATTAGCAACCAAGCTTGGAAAAGACTACAAACCTAATGCGCCTCAAGCTAAAGAGTTTTCTGATTATTTTTGGATAATCGCACATGAATTACTAGATCTAGATATGGATCATTTGCTTTTTGAAACCTCGCAAGAAACTTTAGACAATTAACTCAAGGATGTAGTGCAATGAAAACCCTAGATGAAGACGTTGAAGCATTAAAAAAATTAAAAGATTCAAATTCACAAAAAGAACAAAACACAAATACAGGAAGAAAATCAAACCTAGCAGGTCTTGGTGCCCTTAAAAGCTTTAATAAATATAATTCTCTGACTTCAAAATATAGAGAAAGCAACAATGCTTCTCAAAAAAGCGTTAGCGTGGAACAATTGGAAAATCGTGGAACAATTCGAATACAAGACAATGAAAAAAACAACTTGTATTCGAATACAGGGAAAGTAGAAAATCCAGAATGTATTCGAA
>CAZFSX010000173.1:3818-6023 GCA_964522115.1 uncultured Pseudobdellovibrionaceae bacterium
AAAAAGATGGGCCTGCAAACAGCGGTGTATTCGAATACAAAAATGAGAATGAAAAGCCATCTAGCAATTCAAAAATATCTAGAAACAATGGCCATTTAGTAAATCTGTATTCGAATAAAAACAACTTGTATTCGAATACAGGGAAAGTAGAAAATCCAGAATGTATTCGAATACAAACCGAAACGTATTCGAATACAGAATCTTTTGATAAACAAAAAGATGGGCCTGCAAACAGCGGTGTATTCGAATACAAAAATGAGAATGAAAAAATTAGTGTTAAAAAAGATTCGGGATCTTCTCCAGATATAAATAATCTTGAAAATATTGCGGTGTATTCGAATACAGTATTCGAATACACCCAGGAAAGTTCGAATACAATCCGAATACAAGAAGTCCATAATTCGAATACAGATTCGAATACAGATTCGAATACAGATTCGAATACAGATTCGAATACAGATTCGCGGACTTTTGTTGAAAACAAACTTAAGTCTCTTTCAAAAAATATGGCTCAAATATTCAAGTTTTTGTACGAAAAATGTTCAGAAAAAATGAGTTTAGAAACAGGCCCAATTTATAGAGCAGAGATGATAGTTAAGCTTGGCATGTCAGAGGCCACAATAAAAGGGACTTTAAGCAGAATAATTAAAGAAAAAACGTTATTCACGGTAGTTGATTTCAGAACTGGATCTAATGGATGGACCAGTTATGGAATCAATGCGACAGCATTCGAATTATATTCTTCAAAAAAAGATATTTTTGATCGTTTATATACCTACAAAAAAACTGAATATTCGAATACAAATTCGAATACAAATTCGAATACAAAACGCCCTAGTAAGATAGTAAGAGATAAATATTATTCTAAACTATCTAATTCTAGTAACCTGTATTCGAATACAGATACTTTAATCACATACCAAAACCAAATTGTACAAACTGAGTCTTGGTTTAAAGGTCTCGACTTTTCTCCTGTATCACCGATTGGTGCGATGCAAGTAAACTCAAGCATTAGAACCTTGGTTCAAGAAAAACTTCAACCAGAGCAGGTACAAGAATTTTTAAATCGTTTTAAAAACTGGCTAGCGACACAACAAAAGATTCAAAACCCATTAGCCATTTTTTGCAACAAACTCAAAGAATTTGCCACTGAAGGTGATTCTGCCATTTTGAGTGTCATGACAGATCAAGAGCGAGAGATTGAAGCGCAATTCATTGAAGAAACTAAAAAAGCGAGAGCTCAGATTCAATTGATTGAAAAAGCTCAGATTGAAAAATCAAAAAACCAAGAGGAGAACTTGAGAACAGAGGCTGAAGCTGAATTTGAAAAATGGTACAACTCAGCTTCAGATATTGAGCTCGCTCAAATGGCACCACCAATCGACATAGCGCCACTAAGGAGTGGTCTGCATAAGATTTCAACAAAATCTGCATTTATGTCAAAAATTCTATTGGAAAAACAAAAATAACAAAGGGTCAATTTAGGAAACTCGGTTGAAAAAAGTTTTCCGTAAACGACCCCAAGACCCCCCAAAAGGAGTAAATACACCATGGCACGAACAACAGAAACAAAGCAATCCCGAGCTGAATATTTTCGGCAATATCGCTTAAAAAAGCAGCAAAAACTGGAAAAACAAACAAAAACCAACCGAGAATCAAAAAGAAAAGAAAAAGCATCCATCCATATGGATCATGTTTTGGTTTTTGGATTCTGCGCCATCCTGACGCTTTTTTTGACCTATCTGGCCGCCGATTCTTACCAAGGCTCGACGGTCTTCAGATTCTTTGTTGCAAGCCTTGGTGAATTTTCTTTAATCGCTCTAGTGTTTCTCGAGGGAAAAAACCTTTTCCAATGTATCATAAGAGTTTTTCTGCTTGCAGCAATGAGCCTTTACACTCTGGCGCCAGCAGTAACAAAACCCATTGTTGATTTCGAAAAAGCAAAGGAAGAACGACTCTTGCTTGAAAAAAAGATGACCATCTTGGATCAAGAACAAAAGACAAAAGAAGATCAAGTGTTGCGATACACCGAGGCTGGACGAATTTCCATGGCAAACAAAGTTGCAAGTGAGGTTTCTGATGTGATTTCTCAGAAAAAAATTGTTGCGCAACAATTTGCAACAATTGCAACATCGTCTCAAAACCCAATCCAGTATTGGATTCTAAGTCTGCAACGTCTCCTTTTGGCTATAACAAACTTATTTT
>CAZFSX010000174.1:0-3842 GCA_964522115.1 uncultured Pseudobdellovibrionaceae bacterium
TCAGCAACAAGATTGTTAATTTGAACTTTTAAATTCTTTTCAATACCAATTGCAATAGTGATTGATTAAATGTTCGCATTCCCAAAGCATCAACACTGTCGGTTCCAAGACGGCGTAATTTTTGCCAATCCTGATTCTGCAATGCTTGCTTCACAAGATCTGTTCCTGTCCAACTTTCAAAAGCAGGGACCCAATCATTCTGATGATATAAAAGCTTCTGTCCCATGGCTCCTTGAAATTGATCTAAAAATCTTTTTGAGTTGGATGATTGAAGATAATTTTGAAAAAAGTTTTCTAAACTAGGCGAACAACTTGTCATGATCACCAAGCGACCGGCCTCTGCATAATTTGCGACCTGATCAGCATCTATCTTTGCTTCATCCAACAACAAAATATCATGGGAGCTTAAAGGTTGAAATTGATGAAGTGAAGACCACTGTATCAATCCCTGATCAGAACGATGAGGAAGTTCATTCATCTCTGAAGCATACAAAGCGAAGGATGAGCGAAATTGCTGACATCCTTTCAATAAGGCTGACATCGTGGATGTTTTCCCACTGGATTTAGGACCAACGATGACAAAAATACCCTGACTTTTTTTGCAAATTTCTTCTGTTATTTTTGGTAATTGCAAATGAGAAGCATCCATCCAATGCTGGGATAGTTTTTTCATTGTACAAAACCACTGACCCAGTTCATTTTCCTGGTACGTCCATCGAAATTTACCTAAATTTTCAAATACAAGAAGCGCTTTCAAATTTTTATTTTCTTGAAGCTTTTGCTGTTGAGATTCTGTTAATACCTGCAAAATGTGATTTTTCGATAGTGGTTCTTGAACCTTGCGAATCCAGACCTTTCCCTGTTTGTAAGCCATGTCTCCTTGACTTGAAAATGTAAATTCAAATGCTTTCTGCTTTAAGCCCGATTGAATAAATTCAACCCATCGATTCATGAGACATCCTTCACTGAAGCGTTCACCACTTCTTCAATTGTTGTTTCACCACGCTGAAGTTTCAACAAAGCACTTCGACGCAAGGTTCGCATGCCTTCTTGTCGTGCTAGTTTTCTTAAATCACTTGTTGAAGCTCCAGATAAAATAGCTTCTTTCATCTTTTCCGTCATTCGCATCAATTCATAAATAGCGATACGTCCTTTAACACCTGTTCCATTGCACTGAGGACAACCCCTTCCCTTCATCACTTTGAACTGATCAACATCTGAAGGGTCAACTCCCAGCTGAATCAGTGTTTCTTTTGGCACATCTTCACGCACACTGCACTGTTGGCAATTGCGACTGACAAGGCGTTGTGCCACGATCAAAGAAACTGTCGAAGTCACGATGTAGGCGGGAATTCCCATTTCCGTCAGCCGCACAACGGTAGCTGGAGCATCATTCGTATGCAAAGTGCTGACAACCAAATGACCTGTGGAGGCTGCTTTGATCGCAATTTCAGCTGTTTCAAGATCTCGAATTTCTCCAACCATAATAATATCTGGATCTTGTCGCAAAAAACTTTTCAGTGCGTTTGCGAAGGTCAAATCAATATCTGGATTCATTTGTACCTGATTAATTCCCTCCAGATTGAATTCAATAGGATCTTCTGCCGTGGAAATATTCACATCTGTTCGATTCAATTCTGACAAAGCAGAATAAATCGTCGTCGTCTTTCCACTTCCTGTTGGGCCTGTGATCAGGATCAATCCCTGCGGAAGATGAATCCCTTCTTTAAAAATTTGTAAATCATCCGACTCAAATCCAAGCTTGGTCATGTCCAGTTGCAAGTTAGATTTATCCAACAAACGCATCACCACTTTTTCTCCCCACAATGTGGGCAAAGTGCTGACACGAAAATCCATTTCTTTCCCATTTTTTAAACGAACTTTGATACGACCATCCTGAGGACGTCGCTTTTCTGCAATGTCCAGCTTCGCCATGATTTTGATCCGACTTGCTATGGCTGGAGCCAAAGAAACAGGCTGAGAAGATGCATCCAACAAATTTCCATCAATGCGAAAACGAACTCGAAATTTTTTTTCGTAGGGTTCGAAATGAATATCGGAAGCTTTTTTTCTCATCGCTTCAGACAAAACCCCATTCACAAAACGAACAACAGGAGTATCTTCTCCTCCATCATCGATGATTTCAACAGATGGACCTAAGTTGATGTTTTGATCATCACTATCCTGATCTTCTGTTTCCACCTGTTTTGAAACATTGGCACCAAAGTACTTTTCAATGGCACTTCCGATCGCTGATTCCGTGGCGACCACCACCTTAACATTTGACCGGGTAATAAAGCGAAGATCATCGCGGACAAAAATATTACTCGGATCGGAAAATGCCACCACCAAAGATGTTCCAGCCTTCTGAACGGGAATGATTCCATATTTTTCACAAACATCGCGAGACAAAATGGAAATCACATTTTCTGGAATGGCAAAAGTATTTAAATCGATTCCTGGAACTTGATAGTGTTTTTCTAAGGCTTTAAGGATCTGATTTTCTTTGATAATGTTCAGATTCAGAATGCTTGAGATCAACTTGCCGCCGGTTTTCTTCTGCTCTTCCATGGCCTTCGCCATTTGATCAGGACGGATTAAGCCCTGCTTGACCAGAATTTCACCCAATTTGATGCCTGCCATAGTTGCCCCCGACCTTTTGATAATATCTGGAAAACACAAGGGATGGCACTGGGCCAAAGGTCAGTTTTTATTCAGACAATTGCGTTGCAGTTTTATCTGGAGCGTGAGACATCCTTATTCCAAGTCAACGACTTTACGAAAGTCTAGGCCTATTTTCATCTGACCAGTTGGAGGATCCTCTATGAAGAAAAAATTTTTTTCAGCCTTTCTCCCCACTTTGTTCTTTGTTCAAGCTTCTTTAGCTAAGTCTTCGTTCCTGGAAGTCCACAGGGCTGTTTTTCAAAAAAATCCACAGGCCATCACAGAGGCAGAAAAAAAGGAAATGCCCCTTTATGAAAATGGGAAGAAACCTTATTACACCGTCAATTCTGACAATTTTACTGTGGATGGAGAAAATCAACTGGCAAAAGATGTTCACAGAATTTTGAAGAATACAGATGATTTGTTACCTCGAGACGCCAAACTTCTGCACTCCAACGGAGTCTGTCTTTCAGGAACGTGGGAAGTCAAAAATCCTTCACCCTATTCTGGTTTTTTTAAAGTGGGATCAAAAGCTTTGATCATCGCCCGAGCATCAACAACCCTTGGCACAACAGATCGAGGAACCAAACGTGGATTTGCTTTGGCTGGAAAAATATTTCCCACCACAAATCCAGAAGAAGTTGTTCCCACCGCAAACTTTGTTGTCATTGATGAACTTTCAGGAACAAAGTTAGAACATTATACTGATTCCAAAATGACCAATCAGCCGACTCTTGGATTTCCATTTTCCGCCTTCTTTTTAGCCTTGGAAGTTGCAAGGACCTTTCGATCCGCCGACACAGATCCTGGATATCGACCCGTCAGTCAGATTGCTGAAATAGGCAGAAGTCCCAATGAGAATTTTGAATCACCTCAATTTTTTATGGTGAAAACATCCTCTGAAAGTTGGAAAAATAATCAAATTGATTTTCGGGACGAGCTTGTTCAATCCACTCTAGCCGAAGGTGGTTTGAAGATGCTGTTTTTCGCCAATGATTTTTCTTCCGATCCTGATGATCATCGATGGAAAGAACTGGGCGAAATGGTTTTTCAAGATGCCATTATTTCCTATGCTTGCGATCGCCAGTTGCATTTTCATCATCCAAAGATGAAAAAAGACTAAGATCGATCGCTAGATTCGATTAAGAAATACGTAAACCATCTTTCAAAGACAACTT
>CAZFSX010000174.1:3852-5929 GCA_964522115.1 uncultured Pseudobdellovibrionaceae bacterium
ATCGATCTCCAGGCTGGAAAAAGTCCGATGACAATTCCCAAGCACAACATCAGAAGCAAAGAAAGAATTTGTGATGTGCTTGGGCTGAGACTTGTCATCACAAATCCATATTCTGACTCTAAAAAGCCTCGAACAGAGATTAAAATCAAAAACTCCAAAAGCATTCCACAAAAGACGCCCGCTAAGGTCAACAGACAACTTTCAAAGACAAGCAAGGACATAATCTGCCAAGGGGAAATTCCTAAGGATCGAAGAATCGACATTTCTCGGCGGCGTTCATTCAAGCTGGTCAACAGAGCAATGACCATGGTCAGTAAGCCCACCACCATCACCATCCAACTCATGACCATCATTGCATTTTCAAAGTAAGAAAGATTGCGCCAAAACTCCGCCAAGGCAACGCCGGGAATAATCGCTAACAAAGGCTCCTGCTGATAGGTATTGATTTCTCTTTGCAAAGTCAGAACTTCCATTCGAGATTGCGTGCGCACAAGAAAAGAAGTGATTTGAGAAATTTCTATTTTTTCTTCATCGATCTTCGAGGGATCTAATCTCTGATCCTTCTTCGGCATGGCTCCGTCTTTCCAATCCAGATGCAAAGCCTGCATTCCTTTTAAGCCTATATAAACAGTGCGATCCCAAATTGTTCCCGTCGGCGCCAAGATCCCAACAACATGAAATGGTTTATCCTGATGATCAAGTATCCCAATTCCTTGAGTCACACCGTGACTGAGAACTATTTTTTGATCTAAAGAGTATTTCAATTCTTCTGCAACTTGAGACCCAATCACCACATCCCAAAGGCCTTGAAAAACTTGTCCATGCTTGAAGGACAAAGCTTGATCTCCGCGCACACGAAAATGGGCAAAGAAGTCAGGCGTTGTTGAGAGAACGCGAAAACCTCGGTGACTATCTCCTAGGCTGATAGGGACTGCCCACTGGACGGCTGGATGTTTTTTGAACTCCTGAAATGTTTCATAGGAGACATTTTGTGTGGCCGTACCCATATTGAAAATTGTGTACAATAACAGCTGCAATGTTCCACTTCGAGCTCCAACAATCAGATCCGTCTGAGCAATGGATCCCATAAAAGAATCTTGCGCTGTATGTTTTGCTCGTAAAACTCCTAACAACAACATGGCACTGATCGCAATGCTTGCCACCGTTAAAAGACTGGTTGTTCGACGATGCCATAAAGATTTCCAAGCCAATGAGAAGAGATTCATAGTACCGCCTGATTGATTTCTGCCAAAGATACGGAACGATCAAAAAGCTTTTCCAAACTTCGATCATGACTGACAAAAAGTAAACTTGACCCTTCTTTTTCACAGACTTCAAACATCAATTGAATGAATTTTTCTCGGTGATCGTAATCCAAAGAAGAGGTTGGTTCATCTGCTAAAATTAATTCCGGATGACCTAAGAAGGCTCGAGCAGCAGCAGCTCTTTGTTGCTGACCAATACTGAGCTGATCAATACGAGAATATTGAAAAGCAGAAAGGCCCAATTTTTCACAGAGCCTTGAAATTTCATCATCGACGTCTTCAACTTTGCTTTGACGTCGCTTGGAAAAACTCCAAGATAACTGAATATTTTCTTTCACCGTCAAGTAAGGAAGTAAGTTGAAAGTTTGAAAAATATACCCCAGATGATCCGCACGAAACGCATCTCGTTCGGAAGGTGATAATTTTAAAACATCTTTCTGCAGAATTTTTAAATTCCCCTTCTGAGGCAGCAAAACACCTGCAATGATTTCTAACAAAGTGGATTTTCCCTTTCCACTGGGACCAAAAAGAAAAATTTTTTCTGACTGACGAATCTGAAATTCGGGAATCTGCAAAGTAGGGTGTTTTTGAGATGGATAGGTAAACTGAATATCTTGAAGATCCAAAACGAGTTCCGACATGAAACGAAGATCCTTTATATTTAACGATAAAGTTCGATGCGTTCTCCTCTCAGAGAGTAAGAAACTTCACCGTACATCGTGCGTTGATTTTGAATTTGAAAATCACCATAAATCCAAATAGGTCCAAACTGAACATCCACTTCATGCCCACGCTACCTTTCCACCAAAACC
>CAZFSX010000175.1:0-5924 GCA_964522115.1 uncultured Pseudobdellovibrionaceae bacterium
GGGTGACTGATTCCCGTAGACCTCTTGCATGTAGTCTTTTAATTCTTTTTGGCTCATTTCATGACGGTTGCGGAAAGCCAGATCTTTTTGAAAGTTATCTTGAACTTCCAAAGCCAGCTTTTGAAACTCACGAAAAACCATACGTCCACGTTGGTGGATATGTGAATTATTTAAATTTTCAGCAGACTTTACCAGCTGATCAATATCCCCTTTGCCCCAACCCTTCATTGCTTCCCGAGTTGTTTCATCAATGCGCATATTTTGAAAAACATGACGAACCTTTTCGGATCGTTGCATTGCCAATGTTAAATCTTTCAAGGCTTGCTCATCGGAAGAGATCAGTCGCGCTTCGTTTGCAAGAACTTCCGAAGCGTGAAGAATGTGAGCGGCAATCACATCTCTGGATAAAATTCCCAAGTATTCTTTGCGTCCATCTTTTGTTTTGTAACCAACAATGTAATCTCCAAAATCAACAACGGGTTCACCTTGGGCATTCACAGCCACGGTGCCTGTTTTCATCAGAGATTCAAGGTCGGGAACTTCCCTGCCTGGATTCAGGGAGTAAATAAAAAATTCAGCATCGTTTGGTATCGTTGATGTCAGATTTTGTGGTTGCCAAAGGTTCTGAAAAACAGGAATCGGCTCTGAACTTCGGAAGGCATTCCGCTTAATGTACAGCATATTCATTCCATGAACTTCGCCCTTGGAGTTGATCATCATAAGAAGATCTTCATCATAGGAAAAGGAAGAAACATCCATATTCTTAATGCGATGGCGGCCAATCAGATTTCCGTTTAGCCCTTTTTCGTTTTGACCTTCAACTGCCTCTATCCAAAATTCATTCTCAGCTGAATTGAATTCAAACTGAAAGCGAAAGCCTGATAAGCCTTGAAAAAGTTGTGGATGATTGAGGTCGATGGTACGTCGAAGTTGTCCTTTGTGAAAAAAATCAACTGACTGATTGGCAAGTTTTGCAATGTTGAGCTCTTGAACTTGTTCAGGGTTGAATTTTCCTGATTCAATAGAGTCAACGAAATTTGTTTGCTTCAGAAGTTCTTGCTTGCTGGAGTGATCATTGGGAAGAAGATGAAAAACGCCTTGAGAGTCATTGCTGCCGGAGTAATCCGCAGAGGGACTTTGTGCCCAGGCCTGTGGCGCGCGCACTGACCCCAGCCCTGTCAGAGCTGCAAGTAAGATCAGCAATGGCCGACGCGCGTGCCGCCGAAAGGGCCTCCAATTCATTGTTCCTCCAGGTCCTTCCAAAGCAGGAAAACTAGCCGAAGTCCCAAAAGGATGCAATCCCCAGATGTATGTTTGAAAAAGATACAACGGACTGCGTCTATATGCTGAATAACAGGGCACTTTTCGGTGTTTTATGAAGATTTTTACAAAATAGAAAAAAGGGCTCGATGAAAGTCTGGAAATCCCGAAAAGAAGGTAGGCCAATTTAAGGCCCTCAACAAGGAGTTTACGCATGAAATTCGATTTTGTCTTTCGGCAGGTCGATGTCTCTCAATCTCTTAAAAACTACACTCAAGATCAGTTCGAGCGCATTGCTGAGCGACTCTTGAAGGACAGTCATTGGAGTATTTCCTACACCATGGGAAAGCATGACTACACAGTTGAAGTTAGTGTTCGACATCCCGAGGCTCACTTCAAAGCCAATGGGAACGCTGATTCTTTTTATGAAGCGGTGGATATCGTGACAGATAAATTAGAAAAACAATTTATGAAAAGACGCCAAAAAGTTCAGCACCATAAAAAATTTCAAAGATCAAAACAAGCAAAACTTGAGCGCTTGAATGAACAGCTTGAGTACAATGATTCACCTGACCATTGGGTGCGTCGTCCCGCGTGAAGTTAAATCCCACGGACATAATTCAAAAATGAATTTTTGTTATTCATTAAAAATATGAAGCTCGCTGCAAGCGCTTCCAAAAAAAGAAGGGGGCGCTTGCGTAGGGTTGACCCCCTGTTCTGAGTTTGTTAGGTTCGTTTTTTAAATCGAACGTTAACAACTTCATCAAAAAGGGGTCTGAAGTGAGCTTTGAAGGTAAACACTTTTTATTTACCAGTGAATCTGTTTCCGAGGGACATCCAGATAAAATGGCGGATCAAATCAGTGATGCTGTTTTGGATGCAATTTTAAGTCAAGACCCTAAAGGGCGTGTTGCTTGTGAAACACTGTTAACAACAGGTCTTGTTGTTGTTGCTGGTGAAATTACCACTCAAGCCAAAGTCAATTTTTCAGAGATCGCTCGAGAAACTGTGAAAAAAATTGGATATGACTCCAGTGAAAAAGGTTTTGACTACAAAACTTGTGGAGTGATTGTTTCCGTGGGTCAACAAAGTCCAGATATTGCAATGGGTGTTCGTGAAACAGGGAATGAAGATCAAGGTGCTGGTGATCAGGGCTTGATGTTTGGATATGCCTGCAATGAAACACCAGAAGCAATGCCTTTGTCGATTTCTTTATCTCATAAATTAATGAGAGATCTGGCAGCTCTTCGCCATGGAAATCCAACAAGTTTTTTGCGTCCAGATAGCAAGAGTCAAGTCACAGTTGAATATGAAAATGGCCGCGTGAAGCGCATCGATTCTGTGGTGATTTCAACTCAGCATGCTGATTCTGTCGAGCTTAAAACAGTTCAAGAGTATGTGATGGAAGAATTGATTAAAAAATCCATTCCTTCGCAATGGTTGGATAGCAAAACGAAATACTATATCAATCCTACAGGTCGTTTTGTCACAGGCGGTCCTATGGGAGATGCTGGTCTGACTGGGCGAAAAATTATCGTCGATACTTATGGTGGTCATGGTGCACATGGTGGCGGAGCATTTTCAGGTAAGGACCCTTCGAAGGTGGATCGTTCCGCAGCCTATGCTGCTCGTCATGTTGCTAAAAATATCGTGGCCGCAGGGTTGTCAGAGCGCTGCTTAGTTCAGGTTGCTTATGCGATTGGTGTTGCAGAACCAGTCAGTATTTCTGTGAATGATTTTGGAACAAGCAAAGTGGGTCCAGAAGCTTTGGAAAAAGCTGTTCGTCAGGTTTGGAGCTTGAAGCCAGCTCGTATTGTGAAAGATTTAGATTTGTTGAAGCCTATCTATAGTCAGACTGCAAGTTACGGTCATTTTGGTCGTGATCAGTTTAGCTGGGAAAAAACAAATAAAGTGGAACAACTTTTAGAAGCAGTGAAGTCTTTGAAATAATGGATCCAAAACACATTCGTAACTTTTCAATTATTGCTCATATTGACCATGGTAAGTCGACTCTTGCTGATGGTTTGCTTGCGGAAACGGGTGCTCTTTCTGATCGAGAAAAGAAAGAGCAATTTCTTGATAATATGGAGTTGGAACGTGAGCGTGGAATCACGATCAAGGCCCAGACAGTTTGTTTGAATTTTCGAGCAAAGGATGGGCACGATTATCAGATCAATTTGATTGATACTCCCGGGCATGTGGATTTTAGTTACGAAGTATCTCGGTCTTTAGCTGCTTGTGAAGGAGCGATCCTTGTTGTGGATGCTGCTCAAGGGGTTGAGGCTCAAACCTTGGCCAATGTTTACTTGGCCATGCAGAACAATTTGGAAATCATTCCAGTCTTAAACAAGATTGATTTACCCTCTGCAGATCCTGAAGGTGTGACTCAGCAAATTGAGGATGTGGTGGGTCTTGATTGTTCCGAAATTATCAAAGCTTCAGCGAAGGAACGGATCGGAATTCGAGACATTCTTGAGGCGATTGTAGAAAAAGTACCTCCTCCAACGGCCGATCGAAGTTTACCTTTACGAGCTTTAATTTTTGATTCCTGGTTTGATGCTTACCAAGGTGTTGTCATTTTGGTACGTGCAATGGATGGATCGATCAAAAAAGGTGAACGCATCAAATTTATGGCAACCGACAAGGACTATGAAGTTTTACGCATGGGTAAGTTTATGCCCTTTCCTGTGGTTGTAGATCAGTTGGATGCTGGAGAAGTTGGTTTTATTGTTTGTGGGATCAAAGATATTCGGGATGTGAAAGTGGGTGATACTGTCACCACATATCGCCACTCAGCTCAACAACCATTGCCTGGATTCCAGCGGATTCAGCCAATGGTTTTTTCAGGAATTTTTCCTGTGCAAGCTCCGGATTTTGAAAACTTGCGAGACGCGCTGGAAAAGCTAGTGTTGAATGATTCTAGTTTAAGCTATGAGCCTGAAAAGTCTGCAGCATTGGGATTCGGATTTCGATGTGGGTTTCTGGGACTTTTGCATATGGAAATTGTGCAAGAACGCCTAGAGCGCGAATTCAATTTGAATTTGATCACGACAGCTCCAACGGTCGTTTATCGTGTTTACATGAATGATGGTACAATGATGGAACTTGAAAATCCGTCGTCTTTACCGGATGAGACCAAAATTCTAAAAATGGAAGAGCCTTTTGTTAAGGTCACTTTGCATACTCCGACAGAATATATCGGAGCGATTTTAAAAATGTGTGAAGATAAACGTGGTCATCAAATTAAGATGGAATACGTGAACGATAAAAAGGTGATCATTGAGTATAAAATTCCGATGAATGAGATGGTTTTGGATTTTTATGATCGCTTAAAATCTATTTCCAAAGGTTACGCTTCAATGGAATATGAATTGATTGGATTTGAAGAAGCGGATCTTGTGAAGTTGGATATTTTGATTAACTCGGAACCTGTGGATGCTTTGTCTTTGATTGTTCACCGATCCAAAGCTCAGGTGAAGGGTCGTGCCTTGACAGAAAAAATGAGGGAATTGATTCCTCGTCAACAGTACCAAGTTGCCATTCAAGCTGCGATTGGAGCAAAAATTGTAGCTCGTGAGACATTGGGCGCTTTGCGTAAAGATGTGACCGCGAAGTGTTATGGTGGTGATATTTCAAGGAAACGTAAATTATTAGAACGTCAAAAAGAAGGAAAGAAGCGTATGAAGCAGATTGGATCTGTGGAAGTGCCGCAGGAGGCTTTCTTGGCAGTTCTTAAAGTGGAGGATTGATGAACATTTTGAGTCGAAAATTTTGGACCGAAGGTTTTGGATCAATCCTTCTTGCTGTTTTGGCGGCTTTGACAATCCGTTGGGGTTTTTTTGAAGCTTACGTCATTCCTTCCGGCAGTATGTTTCCATCTTTATTGGTTCACGATCACATTTTCGTGAATAAATTTATTTATGGCTTGCGAGTTCCATTCAGTGAACAGTGGTTGGTGAAATTTTCAGAGCCTCAACGAGGCGATGTGATTGTTTTCAAGTATCCTGAGGACATGAATATTTTCTACATTAAACGTGTCGTGGGTTTGCCTGGCGATAAGATTATGTACGATAAAGGCGTTCTTTATGTGAATGACCAGCCCATGGAAAAGAAAATGCCAACTTTTCCCGAGGATTTTGAATGGCTTGCAGACAAAGATTTTCAAAGAGAAGGTCTTGGGAATTGGGATTCAAAAGATAATTACGTTCACTTCAGTGAAATGTTAGGAAAAAAAGATCATAGCATTTTATTGCGTCGCGGGGACTTGATGGATTCTTATGGCCCCATCGTTGTACCTGAAGATCACCTATTTATGATGGGTGATAACCGTAATAATTCCCGTGATTCACGCTATTGGGGAGCCTTGCCAAAATCCTATATTCTTGGGAAAGCCAGTGTGATTTGGTTAAGTTGTGATAGCACAATTTCTTTTGCGCCTTTCTTGTGCAATCCTTTGACGATGCGATGGTCTCGAATTGGTAAATTGGTCAACTAAGATTGAAGTTCATGAAAAAATCAAAAAAAGGGACATGGCTGCAGGCGATTTTGACTTTCATAAGTCCCGTGTTGTTTCTTTTTTTTCTAAGATGGGTAATCTTTGAACCTTTTGTGATCCCCTCGGGAAGTATGATTCCCACACTTCTCATTCATGATCATATTTTTGT
>CAZFSX010000176.1:0-4359 GCA_964522115.1 uncultured Pseudobdellovibrionaceae bacterium
GGAATTCAAAGCTCGAGATTGAACTTTTAAAGTGTAGGTCCCACCCTGTGGAACTTGCACACTAAAAGTTCCAGAAGAGCTGGTCTCTCCACATTGGACTTTTTCCCCATTCCCATTCAAAACGACAATCTCCGCATAACGGATTGGGGTATCAGATCCTGGTCCATGCAGTCCTGTGGAGTTTGCAATTCTGTACTGATATACAGCGGAACCAGAGATGGTCGTTGCAGGATTCGGATTTGAAATGGTGGAACAATAATCTGATTCTGGGTTGGACTTAAAGGAGGAAGGGGAGGTTGAGCCTCCGCCAGTATCTGTTGTAAAAGCTGAACACCCTGTAAAAAGCAGGGTCAATCCTGCAAGCGCGATGCTTTTTTTACCAGAACTGAATTTGTTCTTGGTTGAATATTGAGGTAAAAACAATGTCCATCGAATAAGTTCATTTTTGCCCATACCTTCGTATCGGCAGACTGGACAAAGGGGCTAAGACCCAGATCGAGATTTTTTAGAAAAAAAAGTGTCTCAAAATGAAAAAAGTCCCAGAAAGGTGTGAAACAATAACCCAAATTTTAAGGTGGGTGACCATGATAACGACTTTAGGCTTCTCAGTACGAGCTGAGCTTGCTCACCATCGTCAGGGACAGTCCCCTAATCTTATGCTTGTAGGGTTATTTTTCTTACACTTCCTGGAACTCAGATCACAGTGTACTCCTCGGCCCGTCGAAGGTCAAATTTTCACCGACTTGACTGTGTGAATTCTTTTTTGCAACCGAAAAGAAAGTTAAGTCTTTGTGGGTATTGTTTTATTCCGAAACTTGGGGTGTGAAAATGGTAAAAAATCTTGACTTCATTTTTCCTTGGATCGTGTTTTTTTACGGTGTTTTCATGGTTTTTTCTATGGAGTTTCTTGATGCGCATGCTCCATCTGTTTCTTGGGCAAGAAACCTGCTGCATCAGATGCAAATGCGTCGTGGTTTCGCATGGCTATGTTTTTTTATTGGGGGTCTTTGGTCCTTGCAAAACATATGGTTGTGAACTAGTTTCCAGGGACTATGTCCAGCAACCAATACTCTCTGTTTCAACAAAAAAGTTCTCAAGAAATTCAAACTCATTCTGTGGCTGAAAATTCATCTTCTCCGACTGAAGAAAAAGCGACTCAAGAGATTCAACCAGCTGTGATGTCTGTCGAACAATTGAATAAGACCATTCGTCAGATGATTGAGGGTCAATTGAATTTGGTATGGGTGCGTGGAGAATTGTCGAATTTCAAAGCTCATACTTCGGGGCATTTTTATTTTAGTTTGAAAGATAGCAAGTCACAAATTCGTGCCGTGATGTTTCGTGGTTTCAATTCCAAGTTGCGTTTTAAACCAACCGATGGAATGGAGGTCATCATTCGTGGACGGGTCACTGTGTATGAACCTCGCGGAGAATATCAAATCACATGTGAGATGATGGAGCCCGTAGGTGCTGGTGCTTTACAAAAAGCCTTTGAACAACTGAAAGAAAAATTGCGATTGGAAGGTTTGTTTGATGCTGCAAGAAAAAGATCATTACCTTTGATTCCGAAACACATTGCGATTGTCACATCACCGACAGGTGCCGCGATTCAAGACATGATGAATGTTTTATCGCGACGAAACAAAGCGGTACCTATCACTGTGGTGCCTACCTTAGTTCAAGGAGAAGGTTCAGCTGCAAAAATATGTCAGGCGCTGAAGCTGGCCTGGAGTTTGCCAGATGTGGATGTGATCATCGTCGGGCGCGGCGGAGGATCCATCGAAGATCTTTGGGCATTTAACGATGAATCACTGGCCAGACTGATTGCGCAATCTCCAGTTCCTGTGATTTCGGCAGTAGGGCATGAGGTTGATTTTACAATCGCCGACTTTGTCGCTGATGTTCGTGCTCCGACACCTTCAGCTGCTGCGGAGTTGGTTGTCAAAAATACAGAAGACTTATTCAAGCAAGTTCAAGGAATTTATCGACTGCTGGTCGTTTCTATTCAGAAGAAAATCAAGTCTGAAAAGCAAGCTGTGTTTGGATTAAGCCGTGGACTTGTGGATCCCCAGCGACGATTGCAAGATTTAATGCAAAAAAATGACGATCTCATTTTAAGATTGCAGTCTTCCATTCAAAGAAACTTTTCCATGATTCAATGGAAAATTGGAAGCTTAAAGCAAAAGCTTTCATCTCCAGAAAAGGTATTAACCTGGAAGCAATCACAACACAGATATGCTGCGGAAAAACTAGAAAAGCGTATGCAGTATATTTTGGAAAAGAAACGACAAAAGTTTATTCAATCTGTGGGTGTTTTGGAAAGTTTAAGTCCATTGAAGGTCTTGGAGCGAGGATACTCGATTGTTCAAAACCAGGATAAGATTATCCATGATTCATCTGAAGTTGAAGTTGGAGATCGTCTGCGTATCGGATTTTTAGAAAGTAGTTTGATCGCAAAAGTAGAATCAGTGTCAAAGGAGTCCTTATGGAATTTGAAAAAAAACTAGCTCGTCTGGAAGAGCTTGTTCAAAAAATGGAAAAATCAGATTTAACCTTGGAAGACTCATTGAAGTTTTTTGAAGAGGGTGTTCGTTTATCTAGAGAGTGTCAGGTTCAGCTGACTGACGCTGAAAATAAAGTCAAAATTTTGATGGGGTTGGATGAGCAAGGACGTCCAGTCACGAAAGATTTTGATGTTACAAATGAAGGATAGTCATGGATTTTACATCTGAGATTCTGCTTTTTGAAAATTATGCTCAGAAGACCTTTCAACAGTTATCTTTGGATTCCAAATGGATAGACCAGCTTTATTCATCGATGTCTTATTCCTTTCTTGGTGGGGGGAAAAGATTCCGTCCTGTTTTATCTTTGTTGATGATGAAAGCTTTAAATCAGTCGGTAGATCCTATTCTTCCTGTAGCATGTGCCATAGAAATGATTCATACTTACTCATTGATCCACGATGATCTGCCGTGCATGGATAATGATGATCTTCGTAGGGGGCGACCTACAAATCATAAAGTCTATGGTGAAACCATGGCCTTGCTTGCTGGTGATGCCTTGTTGACAGATGCCTTTTATATTTTAGCGAATCAAGTTTCAGACACAGCAAAAGTGCGCCCCTTGGTTCAACTATTGGCAGAGGCAGCTGGAAGTCAGGGGATGGTTGGCGGGCAGGTGATGGATATTTTTTTGAAAGAATTAAATCAGGAATTGATTGAAAAAATTCATCGTCAAAAAACTGGAGCTTTAATTCGCGTGGCATGTGAATCCGCAGCTGTTTTGTCTAACTTATCTCATCAAAAACAAAAAAATGTTCGTGATTTTGGTGAAAATTTAGGACTGGCTTTTCAGGTCAAAGACGACTTGTTGGATTTTCAAGAAGAATCAGGTGCAGTTAATTTGGCGCATTTATTGGGAGAAGAAAAGTCTATCCAATTTTTACAACAATTAAGTAGGAATGCTTATCAAGATTTGGCAGAATTAAATGTGCCACTTCAGAATACTTTATATCAGCTGATTGATTGGAATGAAAAAAGGACTTTGTAATGTTAAAAATCGGGAATTCTTCAAAAGGCTTTCAGTCCTTCCGTATTCAATACCTATTGATTTTTTTGATCGCATTTTCATCCAGTTGTGCATATATCAGCAAACACAATTCGACTCTTCCACGGGGGGGGGCTGAAAAAGCAACTACGACTCAATCCAGCGAAAACAGTCCGCAAGCATCCAAAGAGTCTTCAGGAATTTTGAACGAGTCTTCTTCTCAGGTTGCGCCAGGAGTTAAACAGCCTTTGAAATTGGGTTTAATACTTGGTCCAGGAGGAGTGCGAGCCATGGCTCATGCAGGAGTTTTGCAAGAGTTGCATCGCAATCAAATATTGCCTGTTGGAATTGTTGGGATTGAATGGGGAGCTCTTGTTGCCGCATATTTTTCAGATCGGGCGGATCGATATACAGCAGAATGGCAGCTTGGAAAGTTAAAAGAAGAACAAATTTTTCATCGGGGGGTTTTAAATAAGGGCTCTTCAAAAGATTTATCAGAAATGAAGAAGGTTTTTGAAGAAAATTTTTCGTCACGAACAGTCGAGTCAGCGCGTATTCCGATGGCATGTCCTTCTTTCAATCTTTCCAAACAGAAAGTTTACTGGATGATCAAAGGCCCCTTTGTCGCCATGCTGCCATATTGTTTGCCTTCACCAGGTCTATGGTTAGCAACGGATCAATCTTCGGCTCATGCCTTGGATTACAAATCGGCCGTCGATTTTTTAAGAAAGCAAGGAGCTAATCGTATTGTTCTAGTGAATGTCTTGCCCGCATCGGATCGATCTTTTTTGCCACAAGTGACCTCGCCTGAAA
>CAZFSX010000176.1:4369-5870 GCA_964522115.1 uncultured Pseudobdellovibrionaceae bacterium
CAATGGTGGAGTCTTGCAAGTTTAGCTGCACAGCAAGCTACGGGACTTATGGATTTTACCTTGCAGGTCAAAGTTGACTGGGTCATCATAAATGACTTAACCCAAAGGAAAAACGCACTTACTTTGGGGCAGCAAGCTGGAAAAGAATTAGTCCAGTGGATACAAGCGCAAACAACAGGAGAATAATATGCGAATGCCTTTGGAATCCGTCTCCATTTTTTCCGACCGAAGAAAGACTTTAGCAGAAAAAATCTCAGGGAGTGTCATGATCATTCCTTCGCATCCAGAGTTTATTCGAAATCATGATGTTCATCATCCCTATCGTGTTGATTCTAATTTGTATTACTTGACTGGATTTGAAGAGCCTGAATCAATTTTTGTCTTTCGAGCAGGAATGAAGCCAGAATCGATTTTGTTTGTTCGATCAAAGGATCCTTTAAGAGAAACCTGGGATGGTTTTCGATATGGCCCCCAAGGAGCTCAAGAGCACTATGGCGTGGATGTAACGCATCCTTTGGAAGACTTTGATAAGCTTGCGCCTCAGTATCTTCAAGGCGCGGAAAAACTTTACTATCGACTTTTTAAAAATTCTGAATTTGATGAAAAAATTCGTGATGTGATGGAGTCCTATCTTCGAAGCTATGGTCGATCGGGATGGGGTCTGTTGCCCATTTTAGATCCAGGTCAAGTTTTAGGAGAAATGCGTGTTGTTAAGTCAGATTATGAAGTGGATTTGATGAGACAGGCCTGTCGTATTACAGCCGAAACTCATGTGGAAGCCATGAAAGCAGCTAGGCCAGGCATGAATGAACGTCAGATCCATGGATTGATTTTGCAGCAGTTTTTGCATAAAGGAGCTTCCCGAGAAGGTTATAACTCGATCGTTGCAACGGGTTCGAACGCAACAACATTGCACTATGTTTTTAATGATCAACCCTTCAAAGCTGAAGATCTTTTGTTGATCGATGCTGGAGCTGAATATAAATATTATACGGGCGATATTACGCGAACTTTTCCTGTCTCTGGAAAGTTCACGGAAGCTCAGGCGGAACTCTATCAAGCTGTTTTAGATGTTCAGTTGAAAGTAATTCAGATGGTAAGGCCAGGCGAGAAGTTTGAAAATATTCGTATGGCAGCGGAACAACTTTTAGCGCAGGTGATGATTGATTTAGGTTTGTTAAGTGGAACCTTAGATCAAATTTTGCAGTCCAAAGCTCAAAAAAAATATTATCCCCATGGGATAGGTCATTGGCTTGGAATGGATGTGCACGATGCTGGGGCCTACTTCAATTTACAGAGAGAATCGATTCACTTGGTTCCAAACATGTGTTTAACTATTGAACCTGGTATTTATGTTCCCGCAAATGACATTGAAGCTCCAGCTAGATTTCGTGGGTTGGGAATACGTATCGAGGACAATATTCTTGTGACGGAAAGAGGATATGAAAACATGACTTCGATGTGCCCGAAGCATATTTCAGAAATTGAAAACTTGATGCAA
>CAZFSX010000177.1:0-5858 GCA_964522115.1 uncultured Pseudobdellovibrionaceae bacterium
CTCATTTGACCGACAGATTTCAAGATCTGATCCACATCCTTCGCCTGCCGAATCTCTTCGATTGTTTGCTGGACATATTCATTCAGAGACTTTGATGGAAAAAATTTTTCAGTTACTTGGGGCATTGCCATCAGATCAGGGTGGTTCATAGGGTTGTAAAACCGTTGTACTTTTTCTATGTTTACATTTTTCCACTCCTGAATTTCCACCTGATATTCCACGGCGTCCTTGTACAAACGACGCTGCTTCAGTGCCTTTAAAGGTCTTAAAAAATAATCAACACCTCGTGGTGGCGCCACCTGAACTGTGACCCCTGTTTTTTTATCCACATACAGGGTTGGAAAAACATCCGAGCAGAGGCCTGGCATCTGTCGAGGCGCCTGTGGAGATATCGCCGCCAGAGCCTGAGTTGACTGGAATACGCCCCCCAGTAAAAGTCCCCAAGTCAAAGCGATCGCAGTTCGAAAAAACACAGATTTTTGCAAATTTCTGATCAGACTCATAAATCTCCCTTTTTTTTGGCTGTGAAAGCCTTAAAGGATTTTGCCTGATTTATCAAGACTTAGAGGTCCTATATGTAAAATCTTATTATGGAAGGATTGGCCAAACTTCAAGTGGCATGAGGTTTTTGAGTGGATCCATCCTTTGTCACCAGACGGCCTTGGTGGATATGAAGGACCTTGCTGGCTAAGGCTTCAAGATCCCTTTGATCATGGGTGATCAGCAAAGTGGGAACATTTTCTTTTTGCAAAACTGTTTTCAACAACTCACGCGCGGAAGCCCGAAGCCCTTCATCCAAAGCAGAAAAGGGCTCATCCAAAATCAAAAATCTTGGAGATCCGATCAAGGCACGACAAACAGCAATCCGTTGTCTTTCGCCTCCGGAAAGTTGTTGGATCTGGCGATGCCAAAATTTTTCCAATTCAAACAAATCTTTCCACAATCGAATTTTTGTCTGATAGTCCGCCGAAGAAATTTTTCTGGCTTTCACTGCAAACAGAATATTTTCTTCCCCCGACAAATGAGGAAACAATTCCAAACTTTGAAACACAACCCCCAAACGTCGGTCGCGAATCGACATGCAGGCAAGGTCTTGCCCTTGAAAAATCCATCGCATTTTTTCACAGGACTCAAGGCCGATCAAATGACGGACCACCGAACTCTTCCCTGATCCCGAGGCTCCCCACAAGGCGGTGACACCCTGATCTTCCAAAGGCATCCTTGGAATGTCCAATTTAAAATCCTTATATTCTTTGACCAAATTTTCCACGACTGACATAGGCCATTCCTGCAAAGGTTAATATTAAAAAGAAACTTAAAACCAACAGCAAACTACTTAAACACAAAGCTTGATCCAAATGGTAACTGGACATCAAGCTTTGTAAAAACATCCCCAATGTTTTTTGGTGACTAAAAACAAATCGCGAAAGACCAAAATCACCTAAACTCCAAAGTGCCGCCACAGATCCAACGAAGGCAGCCGTCCCCGACAGTTGTGGAATTAAAATCCATTTTAAAATTTGCCACCCAGATGCCCCCAAACTTTCTGCAACAAGGACCTGTTGGTCAAAGGCTGCAACCGTGGGCCCCCACCCCAATCGCACAAGCATAGGAACTAAAATCCAAACAAAGCCCAAAACCCACTCGATCTCGGTCCATTGCCTGGAAGGATTCATCATTAAAAACATCAAACCCACCAAGGAAAGACTGGGTGCTGAAAGAACCGTTAAAAAGCGCAAGAGTCTTGTTGATGGCAAAAGAAAAGCTGTCGCATACATCACACAAGATACCGCCCCACCGACAACAAATGAAAAAACAAAACTGGGAAGCATCAAACTTACAGCCTGTTGCAAAAGCCCTGGCACAGCACCAACCTGCTGCCATCCCAAGATCCAAGATTGAAAAAAAGGAAGAGTAAAAATTCCAACATAGACAAGAAGAAATAAAACTCCCCACGAGTGTCCCCAATAGAAAACATGACTGAAGTTACCGCCCTTGATAGGAAAACTTGTCCAGCGTAGCCATGAAAAAATCAGCAAGAAGAAACTTTGAACTAAACTCAAATAAAGTGCTTGAGACATATCAGAACTTCGGTGAATGACCTCAAACACCATGAGTTCTAAAGTTACACCTCGACCGGCTCCAACAACAAAGGGAACTGCAAAAGAAGAAAAGCAAATGGCAAAAACAAAAAACAATAAAAAGAAAATATCTTTTTTTAAGTATCTTAACATCACCGTGGTCCATGACCACCAAGAAGCTGATTCAATTTCTGCCAGCACACTCATGCCTGCCGTCTTCAATTCAACAATATGAACAAAGTAGACAGCCACAAGACCTGCATTCATAAATCCGTGCACGAAAGCCACTCCAACAATTCCCATGGGAAAAGGACGCACCCAATCCAATAAGGATAAAAGGACAAAAAGTGTAGGCAAGTAATTGGGAAGCATCACAAGGTGTTCGAAGACCTTTTTCCAGGAATACAAGGACCTTTGCGTAAAATACAGAAGACCTGCAATCAAAGGAATCGCAAAAACCACCGTCAAAAAAACACTGAACAAACTTTGAATCAGGGACTGTTGCAATACCCAAGACAATTGCGAAAAATCAATATGAATTCCCTGCAAAGGAATGGATGACCAAAGATAAAGATAGGGAAACAAAAAGAACAGAACCGCACATGCTGGCAGAAGTGAAAAAATTACGCCTTCGCGATTCTTTAAAAAATTCACGTGCAATTCTTTCTAGTGACGCAACTCAGACCATTTTTTAAGAAGGCGTTCTTTTTCTGCCAAGGTTGGGCGCAAAGGAGCTGCCAGCAATTTATAAGAAGGAACATCCGCAAAGGCTGTTCCATTTTTCACATTTTGAACAGCTGGAAACATATAATTTTTTTCCATCAATACTTTTTGTCCAACAGCAGAAAGCACTAAGTTGACCCATTTTTCTGCCAAGTCACACTGACGACAAAGTTCAGGAATTCCCATGAATTCAACCTGAATGGGATGTCCTTCTTGAAATTCCACAGCAATCACATCATGTTTTTTTTCTTCAATCTGATGATACAAGGGGGATGTATTGTAAGAAAACACCGTGCGCGCCTGCCCCTTATTAAATAATCCATAGGCCGTTGACCACCCCGAAGAATAACTATGAACATAGGGATTCAACTGTCGAAAAAATTCAAAGCCGGCCTCTTCACCCTTCACAGATAAAACCCAAAGTAAAAATTGCAATCCCGGAGAACTTGTTCGCGGATCCTCCAAGGCAATCTTCCCCTTCAATTCAGGCGAAAGCAAATCATCCAATCGAGTTGGAAACACAGCGATTTCAGTTTTTTTAAACACAAAACTCATGACCCCCCAGTCCATGGGAGCAAAGGCATCCTCCACAACAAGCTTCACAGCTGGATCAAATTCGGTATTCTTATAATCTATGGATTTCCATGCCGTGGCATCTTTGGCTTTTTCAAGATCAAACTGATCTAAGCCCATCACGACATCTGCCCCCGACGCCTGTCCTTCGAATTTCATTTTTTGCAATAAGTGTGCAGCATCTGCCGCTTCCACAAATTCGACACGGCAATCACATGTTCTTTCAAAAATTTCTTTCAGCACAGGACCAGCTCCCCATGAACTGACAAAGGAAGAGTAAGCATACACTTTGACAATAGGTCGACTATCTTGACGTGGAGTTTGATTGTTTCGATAAACAATCAAAATAAAAAGTCCCAAAAAGATTGCCACCAAGTAACCAATAAAATGCTTCATAGAATTACCACCAAATACCACGTCGACGTTTAAAGAAATAATAATCCACACCAAGACAGCGACCAGCTCCAACCCATGCTAAGGTTAAATGCGTCGCCATAAATAATCGCTGCATATCTTCCAATCCTAAAAAGGACATACTCAATCCCTGCAAAGCCATAAAAAAAGCAATCACAGCCATTGGTCTGACTAAATAACCAAGAAGGTAAGAAATCCCAACAGCAAATTGCAGGGCCATAATCATAAAAGCCACGTACTGCCAGTTGGGAATCACAATAAATTCTAAAATATTTTTATACCATGCCGGAATCTGAGCTGCTGGCAACCAATCTGCAATCTGAGCCGCAATCCTTGGTCGCAATAAAAAATCTCCGTTCAGTTTTGACAGAGCTTGATGCAAATAAAAATATCCTAAGTAAATTCGAAGAAGGGAAATTGGCAGCAAGTGCCCCACGTATCTCATGCTTTCAATAAATGATGTGATCATAGGATCTATTTAATCGAAAACTTGGTCCCGAGTCGATGAATTTTCCCGCGACTCAAGGTGCCGACGGACAGGATTCCTGAAGAAAGCAATGGGAGCAATCTGGACTTCGCGCCTTACATGGCCCACGACCATGTTGAATCAACAAATGGGAAACCTGAATCCACTGATCTTCAGGAACAATTTTCATCAAATCATTCTCGATCTTTTCTGGAGTTTTTTCCTTCGTCCATCCTAAACGTTGAGTTAAACGCGACACATGTGTGTCCACAACAATACCACTGACAATGCCCCACACATTTCCCAAAACAACATTGGCTGTTTTACGTCCCACCCCTGGCAATTGCACCAAACTTTCAAGATCTTGTGGAACCTGACCTTGATGTTTCTGCACTAATAGTTTTGCCGCTTCGACCAAATTTTTTGCCTTATTCTTATAAAAGCCTGTGGAGTGAATGAGCTTTTCCACCGTCTGTAATTTTGCAGTGGACATTTTTTCAGGATCTGGAAACTGACGAAAAAGAGCGGGCGTCACTTGATTCACTCGCTCATCCGTACACTGAGCCGATAGAACCGTGGCAACCAATAATTGATAGGGAGTTTCATAATTCAAAGCACATCGAACATCAGGATAGTAGTGATTCAGAAGCTGAAGATCTTTCAAACATGCGGATAAAGAACCACTGGACTTTCGTCGAATGGGAGTCTTAGCTTTCTTGATCGCCATTGTCACCGATGGCTTCCACAGGGCAGCCTTCCATTGCTTCTTTGCAAGCTGCTTTTTCTGCTTCACTTTCAGGTTGTTTTGCTACAAAGGCATGACCATCTTCTTCATGCATTTTGAAATTATTCGGAGCCGAAAGAACACAGGCATCACAAGCTATGCAAGATTGATCGACAAAGATTTTGCCTGGAATATTATCTTTCCACTTCATTTTGACGTCTGCCACGGGAAACTCCTTGATTGGTGGCGAGAATATAAAAAAACTTGTCCTTTGGCTAGTCTGGATTTTTTATTTCATCTTTTTTTTCATCGCGAGAACCCAGAAAGCATCCTAAAATGAAAACATGACGTCAGCACAAGGGCCAAGATCCCCTGCCAATCAAGAGTTTCCAGAGTTGCTGCAGTTCCTGGATCAGGAACTGCGACCTGGATCTTCTTGGTCCATCGCTCAGGAATACCCCACAGCTGTCTTTCCTGGGAATATTCACAATATGCGCCATATCTCTAATGAAGAGGGCATCCAATCCCATGCACTGATTCGCCCTCTGATTGTGAAAACACCCACTTGCAATTGGAAAATTGCCGCCATTGGAAGTGTTGTGACAAAATCCACAGCTCGCCAAAGGGGTTATAGTCACCAAGTTATGGATTCTTGCTTGCGTGAAGCGGAAAAACAACAGTGTGATCTTGCCATTCTTTGGTCCAATCTGCACGAGTTCTACATCAAACAAGGTTTTTGCCTGGCAGGATTTGAAGAAAGTTTTATGATGGATTCGGCGCTGGCTTTACCCAAAGCTTCCTTCCGCATTTCATCAGATGCACGCATTTCACCGGAAGCTATTGCTCGATTGTACAGTCAACACAGCGTCAATACTCC
>CAZFSX010000178.1:0-1617 GCA_964522115.1 uncultured Pseudobdellovibrionaceae bacterium
CTCAAAAAATGATTCTGGCCAGAGCCTACCCTAGGGACGAGGATTCTCTCTCGGCCGCCTATGCATGGTTCCAGTATGAAGATGGACTTATTGTTTCTAAGCCTGTTGGGACGTTTTTAGCTCCATCCAATTTGATTCAACAGAATTTTGTTGTGCAAGCCCAAGAGGAAGTTGTTTATTTTCAGTCGGAAAAGGGTCGAATGATCTTGACGGGACTCAAGATTCCATTTTCAGCTCGTCCTGAGGACTTTGTTTCCACTCAACAGCAGAAATCTCTTTTTCCAGCTCCTGTATGGCAAAAAAGCTTTCAACATCCTGATGAACCTCGTCATGGATTAAAATGGCTGTCTGCCGTCCTTGGGCAAAAGGATGAGCGACAATTTTTATTTTTATCCCATGCGGAAGTTGTTGGATTATCCATGGGGCCTGGATTTCAGAATTATTCGGTGGTCAATCTGGATCGTTTTTCCATGCTGCCATCTCAGAGCGTATTGAGTGTCATGTTTCCTTTTTTCGTCTCCGATATCCGGACAGGGCAAAAAAATTTGGCGATCTATGTACCGCAACGTCAAAGTGTTTTTCCAGGACTTCGCGTGCTGAGTTTTCAGCAAGTAGGCTCTGTCCAGAAGCTACAGGTGCCTTGGCGATACCATTGGCAGGTGGAAGAACCTTGTCTTCCCTTGTCAGATGGCGCTGTTCTTTCTGGACAAGGGCAAAAATTTGTTTTTGACTCTATCTGCGGAAACACCATAAGACGGCATGTGTTCGAAGATGGTGTTCAGTCAACTGATCATTGATTCAAAAAAGCGATGATCACAATAAGTGAGGGGGAAATATGTTCAATCTGAAAAAGACAATCACATTACTTCAATGGACGGCCTTGGCAGCCATTTCCATTTTTAACTTGATAGCCTGTCACAGAGGTGCTCCAGCTCCCGCAGTCTATTATCCCTACGCAAACGTCTATGGCGGTGTGTGTGCAACGATGGAGGTCACTCCTGGTTGTACCTTTTTAGAATCCACTGGCCAGAGAGTAACCGTGGTTCGTGATTCTTCCTACAATACCTATGGGCATGGATCCTCAGATATGTCTTTCGTGAAATTTGATTATCTTGGAAATGCAGCTGTCTACGATAAGTATGGTTACTATCGTGGAAGTATGCGAGCCCGTGACTTTGCAGGATGGCAAGGTGGAAGTTTTATCGGCGTAGGAAGTTCTGGGGCCTTTTGGGAAAATGTTTCTGGCGGTACTTACTGGTATGGAGCAACAGGAGTTCTTTACAGCGCCAACAGTTATGCAGGAAATTACGGAGAGGCCATCAATACTCATACTTCCGAAGTCACTGAAGATGATTTTGGGACGTTGAACACTGTTGAAAATCAGAAGCTGGTGGAAAAGGCAGCGAAGAGTTTGGAAAATCGCTATGGAATGAAGCTTGAAAAGGCGACAGCCTTGGCGTCGGCTCTGAATACTTGGGGAGTGATGGCGGCAGAACAGGGCTATACAACAGCGAAGGACATCGATCGAACGATGGAGGCCTTTGGTGTTTCCTACAGTGATGCGGTTCAAGCAGCGATGGATTTATCTCAAAATAAAACTGAACGCATGAAAGCTGT
>CAZFSX010000178.1:1627-2388 GCA_964522115.1 uncultured Pseudobdellovibrionaceae bacterium
AACAGCCAATCATCTTGGAATTCAACCAGGTCAGGCTGAAAAATTAATTAAGGATTCGTACGGACCTGCATTGTCCTCGATGGGTTATGATGTGAATCAAATCAAATGGTAGTTTTTGTTATTGCAGTCGCTGGATTAAAAAATCCCCTGAGTTTTAACCAGGGGATTTTTTTTAGTTATCCATATCTTCTTCTTGTTCCGGATCGAAAGGAACAAGTCCGTATTCTCTTTCTTTGCGGTACAAAGTGCGACGGTTGATTCCTAAAATTTGCGAGGCCTTTTCTTTTTTTCCACCGGTTTTTGCTAAGATCAGTTGTATATAACGTCTTTCCAATTGCTCTAAGGTGGGATTGTCGGAGGCTGCATGGCCAAAAAAATGTTCAATGGGTTGAGTTTCGTAAGACGGAAGGTCAGACTCTTGAATCACAGAGTGAGCGCTGAGTACAACCATTCTCTCAACCATATTTTCAAGTTCACGAACGTTTCCTTCCCAGCGCATGGTCATCAACTGGTGCACAGCTGCAGGACTAAAACCAGTGACGCGATTTCCATTCATGCTGGAATATTTTTTTAAGAAATGTTCTGCCAACAAAGGGATGTCTTCAGGTCGGTGACGTAAAGGTGGGACCACAATAGGAATCACGCTGAGTCGATAGTAAAGATCTTCGCGAAATTGACCGTTCAGGATAGATTTTTTTAAATCTTTGTGAGTCGCCGCAATGACACGCACATCGATATCTTTGGATTGGGTATCACCAACA
>CAZFSX010000178.1:2398-5825 GCA_964522115.1 uncultured Pseudobdellovibrionaceae bacterium
TTGATTTTACGCTCTTGAAGGACGCGCAAAAGTTTTGCTTGCAGACTGACATCCATATCCCCAATTTCATCCAAAAAGAGTGTTCCACCTTCGGCTTCTTCAAACAGACCTTTTTTGCGTTGAATCGCTCCTGTGAAGGATCCCTTTGCATGACCAAACAGTTCGCTTTCTAAAAGTGTTTCAGGAATGGCAGTGCAGTTGATAGCGATGAAGGGTTTGTTTGAACGTGGACTGCGTTGATGAATTCCACGAGCAATGACTTCTTTTCCTGTTCCAGATTCTCCACTGATCAAAATATTGGAAGTGGCAGGAGCAACACGTTCGATCAGATCGAAAATGGCTTTCATCGGCGCACTTTTGCCGACGATTTCACCGATGCTCCATGTGCGACGAACTTCCGCAGAAAGGGATTTATTCGCAGTCTGTAATCGACCAAATTCGATGGCTCTTTGGACCGTTAAAGTAAGCTCATCCAATTTAAAAGGTTTTGTCAGATAATCAAAGGCGCCTTGTCGAAGTCCATCAATGGCACTTTCAACACTGGCAAAGGCCGTCATGATGATCACCGGAAGGTAAGGTCTGGAAATTTTAACCTGACGCAAAACGTCAATGCCGTCGATGTGCGGCATTTTTAAATCGGTCAGAACAAGTTCAACAGCTAAACTTTCTGGAGAATTGGATTTTAAAAATTCCACTCCCGCCATGCTGCTTGCAAACTCTCGAACCTCAAAACCCTCTAGCATCAAGTGGTCCGTGACCAGAGATCGCATTTCATTGTCATCATCAATTACAACAACAAAACCTAAGTTTTCTTTTTTCACAGCAACTCCTTCAAGGGATGTTTTTATAAGAGTCCTTTTGTCTCTCTGCAACAGTATTCTGATTCCCCTTGACCCAAATTTTATCTGAGACAAAATGTCTCGTATCCATGAATGAAGAATTAAAAGAACTCCAAGATCAAAAAATTGCATTGGATCAAGCAGCCATTGTTGCGATGACGGATGCCAATGGCAAGATTCTTTCTGCCAATGAGCAATTTTGTAAAATCTCAGGATATTCAGAAAAAGAATTATTGGGAAAAGATCATCGACTGATCAATTCGGGGGTTCATTCTAAAGAATTTTTTCAAAACATGTGGAAGACCATTCAGTCGGGTCAGGTTTGGCGTGGCGATATTTGCAATCGTTCGAAGGAAGGTCGTTTATATTGGGTTTCCACAACCATCGTGCCTTTGCTGAATACTCAGGGCGTTCCCGCTAAGTATTTAGCGATTCGACAAGATATTACAGAATTAAAATTGGCTCAGAAAACAATTTTGGACCAACAAGAAAAGTTGATTGCAACCTCCAAACTTTCTGCTTTAGGGGAAATGGCAGCAGCCATCACTCATGAAATTAACAATCCCTTAGGTGTGATCTTAGGCCGCGTTGAAATGATGAAAAAACTTTTGCAGTCCAAAGATTTGAATTACTCGATGTTGGAAAGAATTGCGGACACAATCGATATTACAGGCCGAAGGATTGAAAAGATTGTACGAAGCATGCGCGTTTTAGCACACCATGGATATGATAATGAACCTTTCACGGCCTGTCGCTTAAGTGAAATTCTGCAAGACTCCATGGATCTTTGCAGTCAGAGATTTCGTAACCATGGGATCAATATTAGTTTACCACGCATTGATGAATCTATTTTGATCGAAGCAAGAAGTTATCAAATCGTTCAAGTTCTTGTGAATCTTTTGAATAATGCTCACGATGCCATTCAAAACCAAAAGGAAAAGTGGATCCGTGTCGAAATGATGGATCTTGGAAATTGTATCGAGCTTGCTGTGACAGATAGTGGCCCAGGTATTCCTGAAAAAATTCGTGAAAAAATGTTCCAACCATTTTTTACAACCAAAGATGTAAAATATGGAACGGGGTTGGGCTTGAGTATTTCTATGGGAATTATTCATCAACATCATGGAAGTCTGGTTTATGATGAAGAGAACGCCTTTACTCGATTTTTACTGAGATTGCCAAAGAAACAATTATCCTCTGTGGAAAAAAGCTCAGATAACTTCTGCTAATAAGAGAAATTCAAAAAAATTCAAAAAAAAATCTTGATAAGCCAGAATCCTGGTCCCATGCTTTTCAAAGGGGGGGGATTCATGATCAAAAAATCACAAAAGTTCCAATGGATCAGTGGCTTTGTTGCCGCGAGTTTGTTGACGGTGGTCTTACCATCAGAAGCAAAGCGTTTTATCGTTATGGTGGGAGATAAAGAAACATTTGAACAAACTCATCAGCAGGTGAAGGGTTATTCCAATGTTTTCTTAAGTGGCGTGGTTGTTCGCAAAGATGGACAACAATCAGTGAAGCCTTTCTCTAAGGCCAAAGTTAAAGTTGAAGATAGTCTGGAAAATTTGAGTTCCTTAGTCGTGAATGTGGACGATGACAGTGAAGGTGCTCTTCTGGCATTGAAGGCAAATCCTGCCGTGACAATTGTGGAAGAGGAAATATTTCATCCGCTCCCTAAGCCTGTTCGTGGTCAAGTTTTTCCAAAAGCCTTTGCGGATGTGACAGCAGCATCTGTTCTTTCTTCAGCCACACCATGGGGAATCCTTGCCGTGAAAGCTCCTCAAGCGTGGAGAGTAACCCAAGGACACGGGGGTGGATAAAGATCATCCAGCTTTAGCTGCCAATTTCGAAAGTGGAAAAGATTTTGTGGGTGATAATATCAGTCCTTATCCATTCTTTGATCAGTTGGGACATGGTTCCCATGTGGCAGGAACTATTGCCGGCGCAGCTTTGCCAAGTGGTTTTGTGGGAGTCGCACCTCAATCAAAATTTTTGATGGGTCGCGTGTGTGCAAAAGAAGGATGTAGCAGCATTGCCATTGCTCAAGGGATCAACTGGGGAATTGCGCAAAGAGTGGATTTGATTTCCATGTCTTTGGGGGGACCGATCGGTACGGCTGTTGAACGTCGTGCTGTTGAAGCTGCCGACAAAGCAGGAATCACTGTGGTTGCAGCATCAGGAAATGATAGTTCTGCGACAGTCAGTTATCCCGCAAAATTTCCAAGTGTGATCGCTGTCGGGGCTTTGGATAGTAAAATGCAAAAGGCATCATTTTCACAATATGGTCCCGAATTGTCCATTGCAGCTCCTGGGGTTAGCGTGACATCATCGGTTCCTCAGGGAACAGGTCGTGATTCTCAAGTCACATTGAGTGGTTTGGGTTCAGATCGAGTTGTTGCTTCCACCAGCTTTATAGGTTCCCCAGATTTACCGCAAGGGGCTGTTGGGCAGTTGGTCCTTTCAGGTTTAGGAAAACCTGAAGACTTTAAGACTGTGAACGTGCGTGGCAAGTTTGCTTTGATTCAACGAGGTGAAATTCCGTTCACAGATAAAGTCCAAAATGCAATCAACGCAGGAGCCTCGGGTGT